>NZ_JBHSQK010000044.1:0-18651 GCF_042658055.1 Pseudonocardia lutea | reverse complement strand
CCCCCCTGCCGCCGCTCGTCGTCGACGACGAGGAGGCGGTCGCGCTGGCCGTCGGCATGCAGGCGGCGACGCAGGGCGCCGTGGCCGGGATCGAGGAACCGGCCCTGCGCGCGCTGACGAAGGTCGTGCAGGTCATGCCGCCCCGGCTGCGCCGCCGGGTGGACGCGCTGCGCGGGGTCACCGTGCCGAGCACCTGGGGCGCCGCCCGCACCGACGCGCTCGATCCCGAGGCGCTGATCGTCGTGGCGCAGGCCTGCCGGGACTCGGAGCGGATCGAGTTCACCTACACCACGCGCCGGCCCGGGCCGACGAACGGTGCGGACGGCCCGGACCGCCCGCTCCGCGACCGGCACGTCGAGCCGCACCGGCTCGTCCCGCTCGGCCGGCGCTGGTACCTGGTCGCCTACGACCTGGACCGGCACGACTGGCGCAGCTTCCGGCTGGACCGGCTCGCCGACCCGCGCCGCACCGGTGCCCGCTTCCGGCCCCGGGAGCTGCCCACCGCCGACGCCGCCGACTTCGTCCAGTCCGGGATCCGCAACCGCCCCGGCACCTGGACCGTGGAGGCCGTGGTCGAGGCGCCCGTCGAGCGCCTGGGCCACCTCGGCCGCTGGGCGACGATCGAACCGCTCGGTCCGGAACGCTGCCTGCTCCGGATGGCGACCGACGACCTCGACTGGCCCCTGCTCGCCCTGGGCGGCTCCGGCGCGGAGTTCGAGGTCCGCTCGCCCCCCGAGCTCGTCGACCGGGTGCGGGAGTGGGCCGGCCGGTTCCTCCGCGCCTCCGGCGACTGTGCGCGATGAGTGGTGCCGGAGCACCACTCACCGCGCACGGGCGTCAGCCGCTGATCTGGACCGTGGTGTCGTCGCCGATGCCGGGCAGGCCCGGGCGGGTGACGGCGTCGGCGGTCAGCTCGCCGACCTCGGTGCGGATCACCAGCCGGGTCACCGGGCCGAGGAAGGTGCTGGTCAGGACGGTGCCGGGCAGGCCGTCGGGGGCGCCGACGAGCAGGGCCTCGGGGCGGACCTGCGTGGTCGCGGCCGCGCCGGGGGTGATCCGGTCCCCGGAGACCGGCACCGTGTTCATCACGCCCACGAACTCGGCGACGAACGGGGTCGCCGGCCGCGCGTAGACCTCCTGCGGCACGTCGACCTGCTCCATCCGCCCTGCGTTGAGCACCGCCACCCGGTCCGCGACGGCCAGCGCCTCGGACTGGTCGTGCGTCACGAACAGGGTGGTGATCCCCTCGGCGAGCTGCAGCCGGCGGATCTCGTCCCGCAGCTGCACCCGCACCCGCGCGTCGAGCGCCGACAGCGGTTCGTCGAGCAGCAGCACGGACGGCCGGACGGCCAGGGCCCGGGCGAGCGCGACCCGCTGCTGCTGGCCGCCGGAGAGCTGGTGCGGGTAGGAGCCGCCGCGGTCGCCGAGCCCGACGAGCTCCAGCAGCTCGGCCGCCCGCCGGGCGCGCTCGGCCCCGCCGACCTTGCGCATCCGCAGCCCGAACGCGACGTTCTCCGCCGCCGTCATCGTCGGGAACAGGCTGTAGGCCTGGAACACCATCCCGGTGTCGCGCCTGCTGGCCGGCACGCCGGTGACGTCGGCGCCGTCGATCCGGATCTCCCCGCTCGTCGGCCGGTCGAACCCGGCGAGCAGCCGCAGCGCCGTCGTCTTGCCGCAGCCGGACGGGCCGAGCAGCGCGAGCAGCTCGCCGCGGCGCAGCGCCAGGTCGAGCCCGTCGAGCGCGCGGGTCTCGCCGAACACCCGGCTGACCCCCCGGAACTCGACCGCGGCGTCCGTCGCCGTGTCCGTGGGGGACTTCTGCACAGCGGTCACGGTGTTCTCCTCCGCGCGGATGGTCGGCTTCACGAGCTCCGCCTCGGTGTTCGTGGTCGGCTTCACGAGCTCCGCCTCGGTGTTCGTGGTCGGCTTCACGAGCTCCGCCTCGGTGTTCGTGGTCGGCTTCACGAGCTCCGCCTCGGTGTTCGTGGTCGGCTTCACGAGCTCCGCCTCGGTGTTCGTGGTCGGCTTCACGAGCTCCGCCTCGGTGTTCGTGGTCGGCTTCACGAGCTCCGCCTCGGTGTTCGTGGTCGGCTTCACGAGCTCCGCCTCGGTGTTCGTGGTCGGCTTCACGAGCTCCGCCTCGGTGTTCGTGGTCGGCTTCACGAGCTCCGCCTCGGTGTTCGTGGTCGGCTTCACGAGCTCCGCCTCGGTGTTCGTGGTCGGCTTCACGAGCTCCGCCTCGGTGTTCGTGGTCGGCTTCACGAGCTCCGCCTCGGTGTTCGTGGTCGGCTTCACGAGCTCCGCCTCGGTGTTCGTGGTCGGCTTCACGAGCTCCGCCTCCGGCGGGTCCCGACGAACGACACGGCCAGCAGCAGCACCCAGGTGAGCAGCAGGCTGGCCAGGGACAGGGCCACCGACACGCCCGCGGCGCTGCGGCCGACCTCCACGACGGCGATCGGGAAGGTGTCGGTGTAGAGCAGGATCCGCGCGATCACGATCTCGCCCAGCACCAGGGCGAGGGTGAGGAAGGCGGCGCCGAGCACCGCGCTGCGGATCGCGGGCAGGACGACCCGGACCAGCGCCGTCGTCATGCCGGCGCCGAGGTTGCGGGCGGCCTCCACGAGGGTCCGCAGCGGGATCGCGGCCAGCCCGTTGTCCACGGCGCGGTAGGCGAAGGGCAGCGCCAGGATCACGTAGAAGGGCGTGAGCGCGCTGGTCGAGGAGTCGAACAGCGCCCGGAACACCGGCCCGCCCAGGTTGGCCTGCACGAAGGCGATGCCCGCGGCCATCACCACCGGCGGGATGACGATCGGCAGGATCGTCGCGCTCTCCAGCACGGCGGCCAGCGAGGGGAAGCGCAGCCGCACCCACACCGCCGTCGGGACCACCAGGAGCAGCACGACCACCGCGGTCAGCAGGGCGATCCGCAGGGAGGTGAGCAGTGCCGAGAGCAGGACCGGGTCCTCGGCGATCCGGGTGTAGTTGGCCACGCCGTAGCCACCGCCGGGGGACCGCAGGCTGAACTCCGCCGACGCGATCAGCGGGACCAGGAAGTAGAGGGCGGCCAGGGCGAGCACGACGACCCGCCAGCGGCGCCCCCGCCTCATCGCCGGCTCCGGCGCGCGGCGCGCCGCTGCAGCCACAGGTAGGCGACCATCACGATCCCGATCACCACCACCATGTCGAGGCCGAGCGCGAGCCCGACGTTGGCCTGCCCGACGAGCACGTTGCCGGACAGCGCGGACGCGATCGCCGTCGGCACCAGCGGGATCGAGCCGCTGGTCAGGGCGAGGGCGGTGGCGTAGGCGGCGAAGGCGTTGCCGAACAGGACCAGTGTGGCGCCGGCGAAGCCGGGTGCCAGCACCGGCAGCGCGACCAGCCGCCAGTAGGACCAGGCCGAGGCGCCGAGGTTCTCCGCCGCTTCCCGCCACTGCGGCAGCAGCCCCTCCAGCGCCGGCGTGATCAGGATGACCATGAGCGGGATCTGGAAGTAGACGTAGGTCAGGGCGAGGCCGGTCAGCGAGTCGATCCGGAAGCCCGAGGCGTACAGGTCGAGCCCCGCCGAGCGCAGCCAGGCCGTCGCGAGGCCGGTCTGGCCCAGCGCGGCGATGAACGCGAAGGCCAGCGGCACCCCGCCGAAGTAGGCGAGCACGCCGGAGGCCGTCGAGACGGTCCGGCGCAACGGCGAGCGGGGCCGGGCGGTCAGGACGGCCTGGGCGAGGAAGGTGCCGAACACGGCCCCGATCACCGCCGTGACCACGGACAGCAGCAGGCTCTGCCGGAACGCCGCGAGGTACTGCGGCGAGGTCAGCGAGGCGACGAGATTGCCCAGGGTCGGGCGGCCGTCGGCGTCCGTGAACGCGCCGCTGATCACGAAGTACAGCGGGCCGCCCAGGAAGACCAGGAAGTAGAGCGCGAAGGGCAGCAGCCCCAGCGCGGCGCGCCACCGCCGCTCCGGGCGCGCGGCGGGCGCGTCCGGAGCGGCGGCGGGCGTGTCGAGCAGCGAGGTCACCGTGCGACGACCGGGATCAGGCCGTGGCGGTGGCCCACTGCTGGGCGACCACCTGCTTGGCCTTGTCGGTCTGCGCCTGGGTCGGGTACTGCGCGGTGCCCTGGACCGGCGGCAGCGCGGCGACCAGCTCCGGGGTGGCCGTGCCGGCCTGCTGCATCTGCGGCAGCCGGACCGGGCGGGCCTTGCCGGCCAGCCACAGGTTCTGACCCTCGTCGGAGTAGAGGAACTCCTGCCAGAGCCGGGCCGCGGCCGGGTGCGGCGCGTTCTTGTTGACCGCCTGCGAGTAGTACTCGGCGAACAGCCCGTCGGACGGGACGTTCACCTTCCACTCGAAGCTCGCCTTCACCTTCTCGGCCTGCGCGACGTTGGTGTAGTCCCAGTCGAGCACGATCGGGGTCTGCCCGCTCTCGATCGTCGCCGCGTTCGGGTCGACCTTCAGCAGGTTGCCGCTCTTGGCCAGCTGTCCGAAGAAGGTCACGCCGGGGGTGATGTCGTCGAGCGAGCCGCCGTTGGCCAGCGCACCGGCCCACACGGAGGCGAACCCGGCCGCCGCCTGCGTCGGGTCGCCGTTGATCGCGACCTGGCCCTTGTACTCGGGCTTGGCGAGGTCGGCGATGGTGGTCGGGCAGTTCGCGACCAGCTTGGCGTTGCAGCCGATCGAGATGTAGCCGCCGTAGTCGTTCACCCAGGCGCCGTTCGCGTCCTTGTTGGCGGCGGGGATGTCGTTCCACGTCGCGACCTGGTACGGGGCGAAGAGCGGGGTGTTGCCGGTGGCGAAGGCCTGGCCGAGGTCCAGCACGTCGGGCGCGCGGTCCTGGGTGCCGAGCTGGTTGACGGCGTTGATCTCGTCCTGGCTGGAGCCCTCCGGGTTCGCCGAGTTCACGGTGATCCCGTACCTGTCGCCGAACGCCTTGATGATCGCGCCGTAGTTCGCCCAGTCCGGCGGCAGCGCGATGACGTTGAGCTGGCCCTCCTGCTTGGCCGCCTGCACGAGCGCGTCCATCCCGCCGCCCGCCTGGGCGGAGGTGGCCGTGGCCCAGCCGCCGGACTCGGAGGAACCGCCGCCCCCGCCGCCGCCCGAGCTGACACACGCCGTGGCCGCCAGGGCCACCGCGGCCAGGCCTGCCGCCAGGGCACCGGCCCGGCCCCACCTCTTCCGCACGCTCATCGCTCTCCTCACCGAACCGTCCCGGCGGCGCGCGCCGCCGCGGCGAAGCCTCACCCGCGTGGGCGGCCGGAGGGTGGCCGGCAGCCGTCGGACGGGTGGCGCTCCGTCGTCCGGCCGGGGAGACCGATCCGAAGGGGCGCAGGAGTTACCTATACCGCCGGACGCCTCGCGGGGAGGGCCGTTACCGAGGTGTGACGGCCGACGGCGCCCGCCGACGCGCCGTGACCGGGTAACCCCGGCGCGTGCGCGGCCGAGCAGTGCCCCGGGTCCGGTGCATCACGGGGCGGGGTCGTGCGCTCTTCCCCGGGGCGGGACGGGAGGAGCGATGGGCACGCGGGCGGAGCGCGAGTGGATGGAGCTCGTCGCGGCGCTGATGGCCGAGCCGCTGGTCGAGATGCCGGTGAACCGGCTGGCCGAGGCGCTCGCCCGCACCTTCGAGACGGCCGGCGTGACCTACAGCGAGGTCGCGCCCGGCGAGCCGGCGCGGCACGTCTGGCTCGACGGCGGGCTCGGCGAGCACTTCGGCGAGCTCGCGGAGTGGAGTGCGTACCGGGCGCACCTGGAGCACCCGCTGCTGCGCTTCCACCTCGCGACCGGGCTGTGGGTGCCGCGGCAGACCCTGGCCGTGCCGACCGAGTTCGACGACCGCTGGATCGCCGACGGCGGCCGGGACCTGGCCGAGTCCTGCTCCGCCCCGAACCAGCTCTCGCTGCCGCTGCGCGCGACGCCGCGCTTCGCGCGCTCGTTCGTGCTCGGGCGGCCCGAGCCGTGGTCGCCGGCCGAGGAGGCCCTCGTCGAGCGGCTGTGGCGGCTGCTCACCGGCCTCGAACGCCAGGTCACCGCGCTGGCGACGGTCAGCGCCGGCAAGGGGCTCGGGACGTCGGAGATCCCGCTGACCCCGCGCGAGCAGGCCGTGCTCGGGCTGCTCGCACAGGGCCTCACGGCGGGCACGATCGCGCGGCGCCTGGCGATCTCCCCGCGCACGGTCCAGAAGCACCTCGAACGCTGCTACGTGAAGCTCGGCGTGACCGACCGGCTCTCCGCGGTCCTGCGCGCCCAGGCGCTGCACCTGGTGTAGCGCCCGGGGCGGAGCGTGTGCCGGCTAGCGGCCGCCCCGCGCCATCCGCAGCACGTCGAGGGCGTCGTCCAGCTGCTCCTCGGTGAGCTTCCCGCTCTCCACGTGGCCGCGCTCCAGCACGACCTCGCGGATGGTGCGCCGCTCCTTGAGCGACTGCTTGGCGACCGACGCCGCCTCCTCGTAGCCGATGTACTTGTTCAGCGGCGTGACGATCGAGGGGGAGGACTCGGCGTACTCGCGGGTGCGGTCGAGGTCGGCCTCGGCGCCGGCGACCACCTTGTCGGCGAGCAGCCGCGCGGCGTTCGCCAGCAGCCGCGCCGACTCCAGCACGTTGCGCGCCATCACCGGCATCATCACGTTGAGCTCGAGGTTGCCCTGGCTGCCGGAGAAGGCGACGGTCGCGTCGTTGCCGATGACCTGCGCCGCGACCATCATCGTGGCCTCGCAGATCACCGGGTTGACCTTGCCGGGCATGATCGACGAGCCGGGCTGCAGGTCGGGCAGGTGCACCTCGGCGAGCCCGGTGCGCGGGCCCGAGGAGAGCCACCGCAGGTCGTTGGCGATCTTGTAGAGCGAGACGGCCACGGTGCGCAGCGCGCCCGAGGCCTCCACCAGCCCGTCGCGCGAGCCCTGGGCCTCGATGTGGTCGGGCGCCTCGGACAGCGCGTCGAGCCCGGTCGCGGCCTTCAGCTCCTCGACGACGGCGGCGCCGAAGCCCTCCGGCGCGTTCAGCCCGGTGCCGACCGCGGTGCCGCCGATCGGCAGCTGGCCGAGCCGGGGCAGGACGTCGCGCACCCGCGCGGCGCCGTACCCGGCCTGGGTGGCCCAGCCGCCGGCCTCCTGGCCGAGCGTGATCGGCACGGCGTCCATGAGGTGGGTGCGGCCGGCCTTGACCACCTCGGCCCAGTCCTCCGCGCGGCTGCGCAGGGTCGCGGCGAGGTGCTCCAGGGCCGGCACGACGTCCGTGGCCAGGGCCTCGGTGGCGGCCAGGTGGATCGTGGTCGGGAAGACGTCGTTCGACGACTGCGAGGCGTTGACGTGGTCGTTCGGGTGCACGTCCTGCCCGGACGCCCGGGTGGCCAGGGTCGCGATCACCTCGTTGGCGTTCATGTTCGACGAGGTGCCCGAGCCGGTCTGGAAGACGTCGACCGGGAAGTGGGCGTCGTGCTCGCCCGCGGCCACCTCGTCCGCGGCGTCCGCGATCGCGCCGGCCAGCTTCTCGTCGAGCACCCCGATCCGCCCGTTGACCCGTGCCGCGGCCCCCTTGACCAGGCCGAGGGCACGGATCTGGGCGCGTTCGAGGCCGCGCCCCGAGATCGGGAAGTTCTCGACGGCACGCTGGGTCTGCGCACGGTAGAGGGCGGAGGCCGGGACCCGGACCTCGCCCATGGTGTCGTGCTCGATGCGGAACTCGCCGGTGCCGCCGGCCGCGTCGTCGCTCATGGCCTCATCCTCCGCCTGAGGGTGCCCTTACCGCTCGGTCCGATGACCGGGATTACATCCTCCGTGGGATCGTCGCCGCGCGCCCGGCGGAGGCCCGTGGGCCGGGCGGGCGGAATCGCCGAAGCGGGTATGTGCAGCGGTAACGATCAGCTCTCCGTATCGGAACCACTACGCAGGCGGTGTCGACGGAGGGGGTCGGTACGCCATGTCGGGCCGGGACGACGGGGACTGGTTGGAGTTCACCGCGGAGCTGATGCGGGAGCCGCTGACGGAGCTGCCGCTGGACCGCGTGACGCTGATGCTGCGGGAGACGTTCGGCGGCGGCGCGGTCGCGGTCAACGACTTCCGTGCGGACGGGACGATCGACGGGAGAGTGCTCCCGGTGGAGGCGTCGCTCGAGGGGCACCGGGCGGACCTCGACCGGTGGGGTCCCGACAACGCGCACACCCATCCGATCGCGCAGTACTACCGCGCCACGGGCGACGTGCGGGTCATGCAGGTCGCCGAGGTGCCGAGCACGCTCGTCGACCTGCGGGCCTACGGGGAGGGCGCGGCGCTGCTCCGCGACTGCGGGGTGGGCCAGCAGCTGGCCTTCCCGATCGGGCCCGGGCCGGCGCCGCGCACGTTGGTGGTCGGCAAGCCCGAGGTGTACGGGCCGGGGGAGATGACGCTCGCGCACCGCGTCTGGCGGGTGCTGAACGGCCTCGACCGCCAGGCCCGCGCCTACGCCGCGGCGCTGCGGAACAGCTCGGCGGCGGGGCGGGACGTCGCCAGCGCCATCCGGCTCACCCCGCGGGAGCGCGCGGTGCTGGGGCTGCTCGCCGAGGGGCTGACGGCCGGCGCGATCGCGCGGCGGCTCGACATCGCCGAGCGCACCGTGCACAAGCATCTCGAGCGCTGTTACTCGAAGCTCGGGGTGGCCGACCGGCTCACGGCTGTGCTGGCCGCACAAAGGCTCGGGCTGGTGGCCTGAGCCCGGCGACCGACGGGCGCTTCACGGAAGGCGATCAGCGTGCCCCGTTCGGCCGAACGGGCGGATACGCAAAGTTGTCGATGCCGCCGTCCGGGCTCGGGGAGCACCATGTGAGCGAGCCGCCGGAGGGGCGGTGGCCCAGGGGTGGCACCCGGCGGGTGTCCGACCCGGTGCGGGGCAGGGCACGGTCCCGCACCGGGCACCCCGCGGCCCACCCGCCGCCCCCGGGTGCGGCTCCCACGGGCCACGCCCCGCGAACCTGCTGCCTGCGGAGTCCGCCGCGGCGCCCGGTCAGGGCAGCGGCGGGGCCTCGACGTCCTCGTGGCTCGGGCTGTCGAAGTCGATCGACGCGTACTCGCGCAGCTTCGTGAGCCGGTGGTAGCCGTCGATCAGCCGGACGGTGCCGGACTTCGACCGCATGACGATGGACTGGGTGGTGCAGCCGCCGGCGCGGTAGTGCACACCGCGCAGCAGGTCGCCGTCGGTGACGCCGGTGGCGCAAAAGAACACGTTCTCGCCGGTGACGAGCTCGTTCGTGGTGAGCACGCGGTCGAGGTCGTGCCCGGCGGCGATCGCCTTGGCGCGCTCCTCGTCGTCCTTGGGCCAGAGCCGGCCCTGGATCTCCCCGCCCATGCACTTGAGCGCGGCGGCGGCGATGATCCCCTCAGGGGTGCCCCCGATGCCCACCAGCATGTCGACGCCGGTGGAGGGGCGGGCGGCGGCGATCGCGCCGGCCACGTCGCCGTCGGAGATGAACCGGATCCGCGCGCCGGTGGCGCGCACGTCCTTGACGAGCTGCTCGTGGCGCGGCCGGTCGAGGATGGTGACCGTGACGTCCCGGACGTCGATCTCCTTGGCCTTGGCCACCGCGCGGATGTTGTCACCGACCGATTTGGTGATGTCGATGTGCCCCGCGGCGTCCGGCCCGACCGCGAGCTTCTCCATGTAGAACACGGCCGACGGGTCGAACATCGCGTCCCGCTCCGCGACGGCGAGCACCGCCAGGGCGTTGGGCATGCCCTTGGCCATCAGGGTGGTGCCGTCGATGGGGTCCACGGCGACGTCGCACCACGGGCCCTCGCCGTTGCCCACCTGCTCGCCGTTGTAGAGCATGGGCGCCTCGTCCTTCTCGCCCTCGCCGATCACGACGATCCCGCGCATCGACACGGTCCCGATCAGCTGGCGCATCGCGTCGACCGCCGCCCCGTCGCCGCCGTTCTTGTCGCCGCGGCCGACCCAGCGCCCCGCCGCCATCGCGGCGGCCTCCGTCACGCGCACCAGCTCCATGGCCAGGTTGCGGTCCGGGGCCTCGCGGCGTCGCTCGGGCTTGGGTCCAGTCATCGGGCCTCCTTGGCTCGGGGTACACCGGTCGCATCGGGAGGTCGGCTGCGCGGCCGACCCCCGGCCCCGTCGCGCGGCGGGCTCGGCGGCGGCGGGGGATCCGGGTCCGATCCTCGCAGAACAGGCGGCCCTACGGGGTGCAGAGCGACGGACGCCATGCACACCGCCGGGCGCGGTGGGGGACGATGGACGGGTGAGCGCCGACCCGTCCCCCGCCCCGCAGGGCCCGTCGCAGGGTTCCTCACCGGGGCCACCGGCCAAGCCGCCACGCGGCTCGCTGCGCGTGCGGGACATGCTGACGGCCCTCGCGGTGCTGCTCGTGATCGTCCTGGTCGGTGGTGGGGTGCGCTCCTGCTCCTTCGCACCCGGCGGCCCGACGATCGACCCCGGCGCCGCGCCGACGGTCGACGTGCCGGCCCGGCTCGCGGAGTTCGCGCGGGTCTCCGAGTTCCCGCTGCGCATCCCCGCCGTTCCGCAGGGATGGCGGAGCAACTCCACCGACCGCAGCCCGGTGGAGGGCGGCGGCACCGCCGTCCGGGTCGGCTACCTGACGCCGGACGGCAGGTACCTGAGGCTCGTGCAGAGCGACGGCGCCGAGGAGGCCCTCGTGGCCACCGAGGCCGGCGGGCCCCTGGCCGGGACCGGGGTGACCGACGCCGGCGGCCTGCGCTGGGTGACCTACCAGGCCGAGGGCGGCGAGCCCTTCCGCGTCGCGCCCGCCCCGGACGACCCGCAGGTCCGCTGGCTGGTCACCGGCAGCGGTACGGACGCCGAGTTCGCGGCCCTCGCCCGGGCGACGGTGGCCGGCCAGGTCCTTCCCGCGGGCGCCGAGCAGAACTGAGCTCCTTGCCGCAGCGGGAGGAGGCCCGGCGCTCCCTCGGCACTGCGGGCACGGCGACATCCTGCGGGAGCAGATCCTCGCGGCGCGCGGCCGAGCGGCTCGGTCAGTCCTCGGCCTCGGCATCGGCGAGGGCCTTCTCGACCCGCTCCCGCGCCCCGGTCAGGCACTCCTCGCACCGCCGGGCCAGCGCCTCGCCGCGCTCCCAGAGCGCGACGGTCTCGTCGAGACCCAGCCCGCCCGCCTCCAGGGCGCGCACGACCTCGACCAGCTCGTCGCGGGCCTGCTCGTAGCCGAGGGTCCCGACCGGGGGGCGTTCACTCATCGCGGCCATCCTCCACGGCCGCCGCGACCGTCCCGTCGCCGACCCTGATCCGCAGCCGGTCACCGGGCGCGACCTCGGCGGTCGACCGCAGCACCGGCAGGATCCCGTCGCCGGTCATCCGCTGCACGATCGCGTAGCCGCGGGCGAGCGTCGCCGCCGGGCCCAGGGCGGTCAGCCGGGCGCGGAGGTGGGCGATCTCCGTGCGGTCCCGGTCGATCCGCCGGTCGACCGCCGCGCGGGTGGCGACCCGCAGCCGCTCCAGCTCCTCGTGCCGGCGGGTCACGTCCCGCAGGGGGTCGGCGAGCACGGGCCGGGCCCGCAGCGCGTCGAGCATGCGCTGCTCGCGGTCGACCCAGCCCTGCAGGGCCCGTCGCCCGCGGTCGCGCAGCCCGGTGATCCGGGCGATCTCCTCGGCGAGGTCCGGCACGAGCCGGCGGCCGGCCTCGGTGGGGGTGGAGCAGCGCAGGTCGGCGACGTGGTCGACGAGCGGGGTGTCCGGCTCGTGGCCGATCGCCGACACGACCGGGGTGCGGCAGGCGGCGACGGCGCGGCACAGCGTCTCGTCCGAGAAGGGCAGCAGGTCCTCGACGCTGCCGCCGCCGCGGGCGAGCACGATGACGTCCACCGCCGGGTCCCGGTCCAGGATCTCGAGCGCCTCGACGATCTGCGCGACCGCGAGCCCGCCCTGGGTGGCGGTGTTCTCGATCCGGAACTCCACCGCGGGCCAGCGGGCCTGCGCATTGGAGACGACGTCGTGCTCCGCCGCCGACGCCCGGCCGGTGATCAGGCCGATCCGCTGCGGCAGGAACGGCAGCCGGCGTTTCCGGGCCGGGTCGAACAGCCCCTCCGCGGCCAGTAGCCGGCGCAGCCGCTCGATGCGGGCCAGCAGCTCACCGAGCCCGACGGCGCGGATCCGGTCCACGCGCAGGCTCAGCGTGCCGCGGCCCGGGAAGAACGAGGGCTTGCCGCGCACGATCACCCGGTTGCCCTCGGCGACCACCTCGCGCTGCTCGGCGACCAGCGCCATCGGCGCCGTGAGCTGCAGGGACACGTTCGCCACGGGATCGCGCAGGGTCAGGAACGCGGTCCCGGTGCCGACCCGCGCGGTGACCTGCGCGAGCTGGCCCTCGACCCAGACCGCGCCCAGCCGGTCGATCCACTCGGCGATCTTGCGGGTGACCGTGCGGACCGGCCAGGGCGACTCCTCGGTGGAGGGGCCGGCGCTCATCCCTCCTGGACCGTGGCGATCCGGTTGGACAGCATCGTGACGAACGGCGGCCGGTTCTCGTGCGAGGTCTCCCAGATCAGCAGCGCCTGCAGCCCGGCCAGGTCGAGCTTGCGGAGCTTGCCGCGCAGCTGGTGCAGGTTCATGCCGGGGTACTCGGGCAGCACGGCGGGCGGGGTGTCGGCCTCGGCGCCGAGGGTCTGCTCGGCGATGTCCTCGATCGCGGCGCCGGCGGCCCGGTCGCCGGGCTGGGCCAGGTGGTCGCCCTCGACGGTGTCCTCGAGCCGACGGTCGGGAGCGTCCTCGACCGTGCCCTCGACGACCGGCGCGGCCCCGGCCGCGGGCTCGACGTCCGCGCCGGGCGCGGGCACGAGGTCGGTGCTGGGGCTGATCGGGGACGCGGCGGCACGGCCGTTGGGCGCGGGCTCGTCCACCTCGTCGTCGAAGGTGGCCCAGGACGGGGTCTCGGGGGCCTGGCCGAACGCGCCGAGGGCCTTGTCACCCTTGATCGCGAGCTCGGTGACCTTCTGCTGCACGCGCATGGACGCCTGCAGGGCCTGGCTGACCGCGGTCACGGGGAACTCGACGACCAGGCGCGGCAGCTCGCGGACCTGCTCGACGGCGGTGGCGGCCAGGCCGGCGGCGATCCGCACCGGCATCGGTAGCGGGCTCATGACCGCATTGTCCCCCGTGATCGGCGCCGCCCGCAGCACGGGGCGGGGTCAGCTCACCCACATCCGACGGCGGCGGGGATCGGGCGCCCGTACCCTGGGCCCCATGAGTGGTACCGCCGGATCGGACGGCAAGCGCGTCCTCGTCGCGAAGCCCCGCGGGTACTGCGCGGGGGTGGACCGCGCGGTGGAGGCGGTCGAGCAGGCGCTCGAGCAGCACGGGGCGCCCGTCTACGTGCGCAAGCAGATCGTGCACAACAAGCACGTCGTGGAGACGCTGAGCGAGCGCGGCGCGATCTTCGTCGACGAGACGAGCGAGGTGCCGGAGGGCGCGATCGTCGTCTTCTCCGCGCACGGCGTGTCCCCCGAGGTGCGCAGTGAGGCCACGGCGCGCTCGCTGAGGACGATCGACGCCACCTGCCCCCTGGTCACGAAGGTGCACCAGGAGGCCAAGCGGTACGCCCGCGAGGACTACGACATCCTGCTGGTCGGGCACGCGGGGCACGAGGAGGTCGAGGGCACCTCCGGTGAGGCCCCGACCCACATCCAGCTGGTGGAGAGCGCCGCCGACGCGGACAAGGTCACCGTGCGCGACCCGGAGAAGGTCGTGTGGCTCTCCCAGACCACGCTGTCGGTCGACGAGACCATGGACACGGTCCGCGCCCTGCGCGACCGCTTCCCGACGCTGCAGAACCCGCCGAGCGACGACATCTGCTACGCCACCCAGAACCGTCAGGTCGCGGTCAAGGCGATGGCCCCGCACTGCGACCTCGTGCTGGTCGTCGGGTCGCCGAACTCCTCGAACTCCGTGCGGCTGGTCGAGGTGGCGCTGCAGGCCGGGGCCGGCGCCGCACATCTGATCGACTACGCCCGCGAGATCGACGAGTCGTGGCTCGAGGGCGTGACCACCGTCGGCGTGACGAGCGGCGCGTCCGTGCCCGAGGTGCTGGTCCGCGGCGTGCTCGAGCACCTGGCCGAGCGCGGGTGGGGGTCGGTCGAGGAGGTCACGACCGCCGAGGAGACCCTGACCTTCGCCCTGCCCCGCGAGCTGCGCCCGAGCCGCGCCGGGCGCTGACCGGCGGCTCGTCCACCGCCGGCTCGGGGAGGTCGCGGTCCCGGCCGCGCACCCCGAGTCGGCCCAGCCGGCTCACGGCGTCGTGCGGGCCGGTGCGCTGCACGATCAGCCGCAGCAGGCCGATCAGCAGCGTGAGCCCCGTGGCGACCGCCATGATCGGGAAGCCGTTGACCAGCGGCGCGCCGACCATGAGCACGGTCTCGGTGAGGCCGGGCCCGGTGTCGCCGACCAGCAGCACGATCGCCGGCACCAGCACGACGACCAGCAGCGGCGGTTGCACCATCGGGCCGAAGAGGTTGCGCCGGCGCACCCACCCCACGGCGAGCACGCAGCCCACCACGTAGGTGATCCCAAAGATCACCCCGAGGGTGCCGATCCGCAGCACGTCGACGAACACGCCCAGCGCGGTCAGCACCACCGCGAGGGCGACGGCCGCGAGCGGCGGGATGCCCAGCACGGTGGCGAGCGCCGACCGTTCGGTGACCGGCCAGCCGCCGGAGGACCGCGGGGAGGGGTCGCGCGACGTCACCCGTTCACGGTAGCCCGTGGCCCGTCCGGCCCCGCGTCGCGCGTCGGCCGGCGGCCGGCGGCCTCGCCGTCCCGGGGCACCTCCCGGTGCGCCTCCCGCGCCCCGGGCTCGGGCACCAGCTCGTGCAGCGCGATCAACGACTCCCCGGCGGAGGCGACCAGCTCCGGCGCGGACACCGCCCGCGGCACCCGCTCGACCGGGCTCGGCGCCTCCAGGTCGCCCTCGGACACCTTGAGCTCGGTGAGCCGCCGCGCGGTGACCAGCACCCGGGCCTCGAGTGAGGAGACGGTGCGGTTGTAGCTCTCGACCGCCCCGTCGAGGCTGCGGCCCAGCCTGGCGACGTGCGTGCCCATCGTGGCGAGCCGGCCGTGCAGCTCCCGTCCCAGCTGGTGCACCTGCGCGGCGTTGCGCGCCAACGCCTCCTGCCGCCAGCCGTAGGCGACGGTGCGCAGCAGCGCGATCAGCGTGGTGGGGGTGGCGATCACGACGTTGCGCGCGAAGGCGTGCTCCAGCAGGGCGGGATCGGACCGCAGCGCGGCCTCCAGGAACGGGTCGCCCGGCACGAACAGCACCACGAACTCCGGCGTCGGCTCGAACGCGGCCCAGTAGGCCTTGGCTGACAGCTGGTCCACGTGCGCGCGCAACTGCCGGGCGTGGGACTGCAGCTTCTCGCGGTGCACGGCCGGGTCCTCCGTCTCGACGGCCTCCAGGTACGCCGCGAACGGCACCTTGGCGTCGACCACGATCTGCTTGCCGCCCGCGAGGTGCACGACCATGTCCGGGCGCACCCCGCCCTGGCCCTCGGCCGCCCCCTCGCCGGTGACCTGGGTGGAGAAGTCGCAGTGCTCGACCATGCCCGCGAGCTGCACGATCCGCTCCAGCTGCAGCTCGCCCCAGCGCCCGCGGACCTGCGGCGCGCGCAGCGCGGTGACCAGCTGACGGGTCTCGCCGCGCAGCTTCTCCGAGTTCTGCGCCATGGCCTTGACCTGCTCGACCAGGCCCGCGTACGCCGCCTCGCGCTCCCGCTCGACGGTGCGCAGCTGGCCCTCCACCCGCTGCAGCGCCGCCGCCATCGGGTCGAGCAGCTTGCCGATCGCCGTGGCGCGCGCCGACTCGTCCTGCTCGGCCTTGGCGTGCAGCGCGGCGGCGGCCTCGCGGATACGCCCCTCGGCGAGGCGGACGAACTGCTCGTTGTTGCGCGACAACGCCTCCGCCGACAGCGCCTGGAAGGTCTCGCGCAGCTCCGCGTCCCGCGCCGTGAGCAGCCGCTCGCGCTCCAGCGCCGCCTCGCGCTCGCCGGCCAGCGCGGCCCGGGTGGCGGACACCTCCGACTCCGCGCGGCGCAACCGCTCGGTGGCGGTGCGCACCTCCTCGTGCAGCTCCTCGATGCGCTCCAGCAGCCCGGTCCGCTCGGCCTTGAACGCCGCGGCCTCGGCCCGCACGCCCGCGGCGGCGGTGGCGGTGGCACGCGCGGCCTCGGCCGCCGCCACCCGGTGCCGCGCCCCGGCCAGCAGCCACGCCAGGCCGCCCCCGACCGCCAGGCCCAGCAGGAGCCCGGCGAGCAGGAGCGGCAACGCGTTCTCCAGATCCACGATCAGCAGGGTGCACCCGACCCCCGACAATTCCGGGGACCGGCGCGCAGCCCCGGTGGAACCGCCGCGTCGTGAGCGCCACCATCAGAGGATCAGCGGGTCTCGCGGTCGAGCAGGGACCGCTTCACCGGCAGGCCCCAGCGGAAGCCGCCGAGCGTGCCGTCCGTGCGCAGCACGCGGTGGCAGGGCACGAAGAGCGCGGCGGCGTTGCGGGCACAGGCGGAGGCAGCGGCGCGCACGGCCGCGGGCCGTCCGGCCTTCGCGGCGAACTCGGTGTACGTCACCGGGCCGCCCGCCGGGACCTGGCGGAGCACCTGCCAGGCGTGCTCCAGGAACGCGCCGGAGCGTTGTCGGACCGGCACACCGTCCACCGCGGACAGCGCACCGGCGTAGTAGGCGCGCACCGCGTCCGCGGCCGCCCCGCCGTCGCCGGACTCCACGGTGGACGGCCGGAGTGCACTGTGCACGAGGGGGAGGAGGTCGCCGAGGTCGGCGGTCCAGCCCGAGGCGAGGACGGCGCCGTCGTCCGCGACGACCAGGGTGAAGGGGCCGTCGGGGGTGTCGAGGGTCGTGTGGGTGCTCATGGGGTCCTCCCGTCGATCGGGGTGGCGGCGGCGCGCCAGAGGTGGGTGGCGGCGTACGACCTCCACGGCCGCCAGCGGGCCGCGTGCCGGGTCAGGCCGTCCACATCGGACGGCAGGCCCAGCGCCGCGGCCCCGCGGCGGACGGCGAGATCGGACACCAGGGGTTCGTCGGGGTCGCCGAGCAGTCGCATCGCGACGTAGCCGGCGGTCCAGGGGCCCACGCCCGGCAGTGCCTGCAGCTCCGCGCGCAGGGTGGCCGGGTCGCGTCCGGCGTCGAGGACGAGCGTGCCGTCCGCCACGGCGGTCGCCAGCCCTGCGAGGGCGGCCGCCCGGCGCGCCGGGCCGCCGACGGTCCCGGCGACGTGCTCCGCCAGCCGGTCGGCGGACGGGAAGAGCCGGTCCGGGCCGTCGCCGGCCAGCTCCGCGGGCAGCGGGTCACCCAGCGCGGCGACGAGCCGGGCGCCGGTGGTGCGGGCCGCGGAGACCGATACCTGCTGGCCGAGCAGGGCCTTGACGGCGATCTCGAGGCCGTCGGCGGCACCGGGCAGCCGGATCCCGGGCGTCGCCGCCACGGCCGGCGCGAGCGCCGGATCCCGGCCGAGCAGCTCGTCGACGGCGACGGGATCGGCGTCGAGGTCCAGCAGCCGGCGCAGCCGCGCCACCGCCGGGCCCAGGTCGCGCGGCTCGGTGAGCCGCAGCTCGGCCCGCACGTGGCCCGGGGTCCGGTCGCCGAGCCGCAGCGCGACCGCGGCCGGGCCGTGCGGCAGCCGGAGCGTCCGCCGGTAGACCCCGTCCTCGACGGACTCGGCCCCGGCCAGCGCGCGGCCGGCGAAGTGGGCGAGGAGCCCGGCGGCGTCGAACGGCTCGCGGTGCGGCAGCCGCAGGCTCAACGTGCCCGCGACCGGGGCGGGCCCGCGTCCGGCGGACTCCCGGCGCAGCACGCTGGGCGTGACCGCGTACACCTCCCGAACGGTGTCGTTGAACTGGCGGACGCTGGCGAACCCGGCGGCGAACGCGATGTCCGCCATGGACAGCGGCGTCGTCTCGATCAGCAGGCGGGCCGTGTGGGCGCGGTGCGCCCGGGCCAGGGCGAGGGGCCCCGCGCCCAGCTCGGCCGTGACGATCCGGGTCAGGTGGCGTTCCGAGTAGCCCAGCGCGGCGGCCAGGCCGGCGACCCCGGCGCGCTCGACGACGCCGTCGGCGATGAGCCGCATGGCCCGGGCGGCCAGGTCGGACCGGCTGTTCCAGTCCGGAGACCCGGGGACGGCGTCGGGCAGGCAGCGCCGGCAGGCGCGGTAGCCCTGCTGCTGCGCGGCCGCCGCGGTCGGGAAGAACTCGACGTTGCGGCGCTTGGGTGTGGTCGCGGGGCACGAGGGCCGGCAGTAGATGCCGGTGGTGCGCACCGCCGTGATGAAGACGCCGTCGAACCGCGAGTCGCGCGCGGCGACGGCCCGGTAGCAGCGTTCGGTGTCCAGCACGGGAACGACTCTGCCACCCCGCGGAACCCGGTTCTCGCGGGAATCGGACACGAGCGTGCAAGGGCCCTCCTCCCGTTCTGACCGGCCGCCGACCCGCGCCGGCAGCCCGATCCCGCCGCCTCGGCGGCACGGGTCAGCCCAGACGGCAGAGGTTCCCGTCGAGCACGCCGGCCGCACAGGCACGGCGGACGGCCGCACGGGTGTCGGGGCTCAGGCGCTCGGCGATCGCCCGCGCCCGCTCGCGCCGCGCCTCGCCCCGGCGGGGCTGCGCCGCGGCGCTCTGCCGGTGGGCCACCGGCACGGGCCGGGCGGCGACGGG
>NZ_JBHSQK010000043.1:0-54139 GCF_042658055.1 Pseudonocardia lutea | reverse complement strand
GTAGAGGATCGCGATGTCCTTGGGGTCCGTCGTCCGCAGCATCCGCACGAACGTCGAGCCCTTCCCGGCCCGTCGTGCCGGGTACGCGCGGGTGGCGGTCGGTCTCGACTCGGTAGCGGTCATGCGTTCGCTCCGTCTCGTGAGTTCCGTCGCGGCGGCGCGACGACTCCCTCGGAGCCGCCGTCGCGGCCGACCGGCCCCCGGGTGAGGTCCGCCCGTGGGCTCGGGTGCGCCCGGGCTGCCGCCCGCGCGCCGACGCTCTACCCCCTCGTCGACGGAGTACTCATCCGCCGGGGGTGCCGGGATCGGGACGGCGCCAGATGTCCCGCTCGTGCAGGAGCTCGATCTGCCTGTCGGTGACCTCCCGCCGGTACTCGTCGTGCGAGTACGGCTTCCGGTCCAGGTAGAGGTTCTTCGGGTAGATCGGCTCCCGGTAGATGACCCGGTACTGCTCCGTGGTGAGGTCCTTGAGCCAGTTGCCGAACTGCGCGCGGGAGCGGAAGTCGCGCAGCGCCTGGATGTCGATCGTGCCCGCGACGTAGGTGGAGTGCCCGGCGTAGCCCACCTGGCCGACGACGGTCCCGCGGTAGTCGCAGACCATGCTGGGGGAGCCGAAGGTGTCGATGGGGATGTCGGACTCGGCGTCCAGGTAGTACGTGCCGACCTGGTTCGCGATCACGTACATGTTGTTGTCCAGCGCCCGGGCCCGGTTCTGGATCTCGAAGAAGCCGTTGCCGGCGTGCGGGTGCGGGTAGGGGCCGCGGTAGGCGACCTCGCAGCCGTTCATGGCCAGTCCGCGCGCGTTCTCCGGGTACGAGGCCTCGTTGGCCATCATCACGCCCAGCCGCCCGATCTCCGTGTCCGCCACCGGGTAGAAGGCGTCGAGGCCGTCGCCGTAGAGCTCGACCCAGCGGTCCCACACGTCGTGCGGGGTGACCGAGTGCTCCACGGGCTGCAGCGGCACCACCTTGTGGTGGACGAGCACGATCTCCTCGGCCGGCGAGATCGCGAAGCCGACGTTGAAGAACCGGCCCGGGAACTCGGGGTGCCGGGCCTTCGCGGTGGCCATGACGTAGGCGCCCCACTTGGCGGCCAGGGCGCCGAGCGCGTCGGTCTCGGGCCCGGGGATGTCGATGGCGCACTCCGCGGCGAACCACTCGTGGTCGTGGTCGAGGACCTCGTCGTTGAAGCCCTGCAGCGCGCCCTCGGGGATGGTGATCAGCCGGACCGGGAGAGCCATCGCCGACAGCCAGGACGCCGCCTTCATCAGGTGGCCGAGATGCTCGATGTTGCGCTTGATCTCGTCGCGGTACCGGATGCCCCGCATCGTCGGGATCAGCCCGACGACCTGGTAGGGCTCGATCACGGCGCTCCCTCCTCTCGCCCCCGCGTCACCCTGGGCGGGGTCGACGAAGTTACGCCGTTCGGCGGCGCACGGCCAGGCCGCTCCGTCCGCGGTGTCGAACTTCCCGATGCCTCTGGGGGACAGGGGTGTCCGGCCGGTTCGGGAGGCGGCGTCCCCGCCCGTGAGCCGACGCCGGACCGCGGGCCTGCAAACGCGCTCCACCGTCGGGTCACGCGGGCGGCGCTGTGCCGACACCGGCGCAAGCCCTCGACCGTCGCAGGGCGAGCGGCCGTCCGCCCGACACGGTCCGGCACGCTCATGGGGTCGCTCGGCGGTGTCCGTGCCGCCGTGCCCTGGCCCAGAGTGGGACCGCGCGGCGGCGCACACCTGCGTCGTGGCCCGACGACATCGGAGGCAGCGCATGGCCACGATCACCACGGTCGACGGGACCGAGATCTTCTACAAGGACTGGGGGACTGGCCGGCCCATCGTCTTCAGCCACGGCTGGCCGCTGTCGAGCGACGACTGGGACACCCAGATGTTGTTCTTCCTCCAGCAGGGCTACCGCGTCATCGCCCACGACCGCCGCGGCCACGGGCGCTCCACCCAGACCGCCGACGGCCACGACATGGACCACTACGCCGACGACCTGGCCGCGCTGACCTCGTACCTCGATCTCCGGGACGCCGTGCACGTGGGGCACTCCACGGGTGGTGGCGAGGTCGTGCACTACATCGCGCGGCACGGCGAGGGCCGGGTGGCGAAGGCGGTGCTGATCAGCGCCGTGCCGCCGCTCATGGTGCAGACCGAGGCGAACCCCGGCGGACTGCCCAAGAGCGTGTTCGACGACCTCCAGGCCCAGCTGGCCGCCAACCGCTCCGAGTTCTACCGCGCCCTGCCCTCCGGGCCCTTCTACGGCTACAACCGCCCGGGGGCGGAACCGTCCGAGGCGATCATCGCCAACTGGTGGCGGCAGGGGATGATGGGCAGCGCGAAGGCCCACTACGACGGCATCGTCGCCTTCTCCCAGACCGACTTCACCGACGACCTCAAGCGGATCACCGTGCCCGTGCTGGTGATGCACGGCGACGACGACCAGATCGTCCCCTACGCCGACTCCGCGCCGCTGTCGGCGGAGCTGGTGCAGGACGGGACCCTGAAGACCTACGAGGGCTTCCCGCACGGGATGCCGACCACCGAGGCGGCGACCATCAACGCCGACCTCCTGGCCTTCATCCGATCCTGACCGGCCCGGAGGACGCGGAGCCCGGCGCCCCGCACCTCGCCCCGGAGGAGAACTCCCGACACGGCCGGCTCGCCTTCCGGCCGCAGCCGCCGCTCGTCCCGTCGGCGGGGCCCGGGCTGCAGGCCTTCACCGACGACGACGGCGGGCAGCTCGGCCTCGCCTACGTCCCGCCGCCGCGCGAGGACCGCCCGCTGCGGCTCGTGCTGCTCCTGCACGGGGCCGGCGGGTCGGCGCGCCAGGGGATCGAGCTGCTGCACCCGCTGGCCGACCGGTACCGGCTGGTGCTGGTCGCGCCGAAGTCGCGGCTCGCGACCTGGGACGTCATCGCCGACGGCTACGGCCCGGACGTGCGCCGCATCGACCGGCTGCTCGACCAGGTCGCGGCGACCCGCCCGGTCGACCGGTTCACCGTCGGCGGTTTCTCCGACGGCGCCTCCTACGCCCTCTCGCTCGGCCTCGCCAACGGCGACGTGTTCGACTCGGTCCTCGCGTTCTCCCCGGGCTTCGCCGCGCCGCTGGTCCGGCACGGCAGCCCGCGGTTCTTCGTCTCGCACGGCACCGAGGACCGCGTCCTGCCCGTCGACCGCTGCAGCCGGCCGCTCGTCACCCGCCTCGAGCGGGCCGGGTACGCCGTCGAGTACCACGAGTTCGACGGCCCGCACGTGGTCCCCGCCGAGGTGGTCGAGCGGGCCGGGACGTGGCTGACGGGGGACGCGGGCGAGACCGGCTGAGGGCCGGGCGCGGCGGGCGAACGGCCTTCCGGAATAACCACGGATCGGCCGTCGCGGCAGGCCGCTTCCCGTCGGATCCTGGGGGTCCCACGACAGCCGACCAGGAGCAGGGATCACCGTGTACGTGCCGACCCACTTCGCCCCCGACGACCGGGACGTGCAGCAGCTGCTGACGCACCACGGCGCCGCCGACCTGGTCACCCACGGGCCGGAGGGACTGGAGGCGACGATGCTGCCGTTCGTCCACGACCGCGACCGGGGCACCCTGCTGGGCCACCTCGCGCGCAACAACGACCACTGGACGCGGGCGGACGGGTGCCGGGCGCTGGTGATCGTCCGCGGTCCGGACTCCTACGTCAGCCCGTCCTGGTACGCCTCGAAGGCCGAGCACGGGCGCGTCGTCCCGACCTGGAACTACGTGACCGCGCACGTGCACGGCACGGTGACCGTCCACGACGACGTCGACTGGCTCGAGGACGTGGTGCGGCGGCTGACCGACCTGCACGAGGCGGGCCGCCCGGCGCCGTGGCGGGTCGAGGACGCCCCGGAGAAGTACTTCCGCGGCCAGCTGCGCGCGATCGTGGGTGTCGAGGTGCACATCGAGCGGGTCGAGGCGAAGTTCAAGCTCAGCCAGAACCGGCCGGCCGCGGACATCGACGGCGTGGTCGACGGCCTGTACTCGGTCGGCGACACCCGGGGTGCGGAGGCGGTCGCCGCGCACCGGCCGTGAGGACCCCGCCCGGCGCCCGGCCGGCTCGGCGGATGAGCCTGCCGGCCGGGGAGCGGGCCCGGCCGTCAGCCGACCAGGCGGGCGACGAGCCGCCGCTGCAGGGCCAGGGCGGCCTCGGGGGCGCCGGGACGGGCGGGGCCGGCCGGCGGGCGGGACCCGTCGCGGGAGCCCCGTTCGACGGGAACGGTGCGGGTGGCGGTGGCGCTCATGGCGGCTCTCCTTCGCACGTGACCGGGGCGATCGCCCCGCACGGAGAACCGTCCCGCGGACCGCGGCCCGGCACCGTCGGCCCGGTGGTCGACGCCGGGGCGGACGCCGGTGTCGGGCGATCGGCCGACATCCGTTCAGGCGCGCGGGACCTGCAGCGCGAACCACAGCTCCGCCCGCACCCCCGGCGAGTCCAGGTCCCGCCCGAGCAGCTCGGCCGCCTTGCCGATCCGGGCGCGCAGGGTGTGCCGGTGCACCCCCAGCGCCGCGGCCGCGGGGTCCCACTGCCCGTGGTGGGCCAGCCACTCGCGCAGGGACGCGACCAGGTCGCCGCGGCCGCGCGCGTCGTGCCGCACCAGCGGGTCCAGCAGCGCCTCCGCGAAGGCCGCGGCGTCCCGGGCGGGCACCAGGTCGCGCAGGCCGCTCCCGGCCAGGTCGGCGAACCGCACCCGGGCGCGCCCGAGCCGGCGGGCCGCGTCGAGCGCCCGGCCGGCCTGCTCGACTGCGGTGTGCAGCGGACCGGCGGGCGGGCCCGCGCCGTGGCCGGGGAACGGGTCCGGGGCCGGGCCGCGCACCGGCTCGGACATCCCCGCGCGCACGTCCGGGACGCGCTCGGCCGCCGCCAGCGCGTCCGCCGCCAGCCCCGGATCGGCGACCACGACGACGGCGCCGTCGAGCTCGGCGGCGAAGAGCGACTCGTCGTCGAGCGCCTCCAGGGCGTCGAGCAGCTCGTCCGCCGAGCCGGAGCGCCCGCGCAGAGCCAGGACCAGCGCACCCTCGCCCGGCGGCCGGCCCCAGAGCGGTTCGGCGATCGTGGCGGCGCCCGCGCCGGGGAGCTCGACCATCGCGCGCAGCACCGCCGTGCGCAGCGCCCGCTCGGCCCGGCCGACGGCGGTCGCGCGGGCGTGCAGCAGCGTGAGCACCGAGACCGCCGCCCCGACGACCTGCAGGTCCACCGGGCTGAACGGTGCCGGGCGGCCGACCGCGAGCACGCCGGGGCCGGGGAGTCGCAGCCGGTGCAGCACCACCTGGCCCGCGCCGTCCGCGCCCTCCGTGGTGGTCGCGCTCGTCGCGCCGTGTCGGCCGCGCACTCGCGCGAGCTCCGGCCGCAGCCCGGACAGCCGCCGGGCCGCGGTGCGCGGCGCGCAGACGCGGACCCGGTCGCCGGCGTCGACCACCGCGGCCCAGCCGCCGAGGAGCTCGGCGAGGCGGCGGACCACGCCCCCGGCCCCGCCGCGGCCCACCGCGGCCGCGGTGAGCGAGCGTTGCGCCTGGTCGGTGCGTACGACCTGGGCGTAGGACTCGGCGGCGAGCGCGGCGGACACCGCCTTCGCGATCGCGAGGAACGGGGTGCGCTCGGGCACCACCAGCAGCGGCAGCCCGTGCTCGGCGCAGGACCGGACGAGCGCCGGGGGAACCTGCGCGTAGCCCAGGTCCGTGCCGAAGCCGAGGCCGGCCAGGCGGTGGGCGGCGAGGCGGGCGGCGTAGTCCTCGGCGGTGGTGCCGGCGAGGGCGAGCCCGGTGGTGAGCAGCAGCTCGCCGCCGTCGAGGTACGGGGTGGGATCGGCCAGCTCGCTGCTGTGCACCCAGCTCACCGGCCGGTCGAGGCCCGCGCCGGCGGCGGCGACCGACAGCCCGAGCCCACGGTCGGCGAGCAGGTCCCCGAGCGTGACCGGCATCGGCCCCCCTCCCCGCGACGGGTGGACGAAACGTCCCGTCACGGCCGGAGAACGGGACGAACTGGACACTAGTGCATCCCGGTGGTGTGGATCACCCTGGCGGGGCCCGCCGTCCCACTCCTCGACCCGCGAAGGACGTGATCCGGTGACCCAGACCGCCGAGCGCTACGTCGGCCGGAGCCTGCCGCGCAAGGAGGACGCGGCCCTGCTCACCGGCCGGGCCACCTGGACGGACGACATCACGCCCGCCGGGACGCTGCACCTGGCGATGGTGCGCAGCCCGGTGCCGCACGCCCGCATCACCCGGACCGACACGGCCGCGGCCCGAGCCGTCCCCGGCGTCGTCGAGGTCCTCACCGCCCGGGACGTCGACGGCGAGTTCGCCGCCGGCATCCCCTGCGGGTGGCCGGTCACCGAGGACATCAAGATCCCGGACCACCGGCCGCTCGCGGTCTCCGAGGTCAAGCACGTGGGGGACGGGGTCGCCGTCGTGCTCGCCACCAGCGCCGCCGCGGCCCGCGACGCGGCCGACCTGGTCGAGGTGGACTACGACCCGCTGCCGGCCGTCGTCGACGTCGAGGCGGCGCTCGAGCCCGGCGCCCCGCTGGTGCACCCGGAGCTGGGCACGAACCACTGCTACACCTGGCCGCTCGCGACCGGGGACGTCGACGCCGCGTTCGCCGCGGCGGACGTCGTGGTGGAGGGCCGCTACCTGCAGCAGCGGGTGATCGCCTCGCCGATGGAGCCGCGCGCGGTCGTCGTGGTGCCGGAGCCGGTCGGCGGGCGCTTCACGATGTACACCTCCACGCAGGTGCCGCACTTCGTGCGGGACATCCTGGCCGCGATCTGCGGGGTGCCGGACACCGCGCTGCGGGTCGTGGCACCGGACGTGGGCGGCGGCTTCGGCGCCAAGCTCAACGTGTACGCCGAGGAGGCCCTCGCGCTCGTCCTGGCCCGGCGCACCCGCCGGCCGGTGAAGTGGACCGAGACGCGCTCGGAGCACCACCTCGCCACCACCCACGGCCGCGGCCAGGTCCAGCGGATGGCGGTGGCCGCCACCCGGGAGGGCCGCATCCTCGGGATGAAGGTCGAGCTGCTCGCGGACATGGGCGCCTACCTGCAGCTGCTCACGCCCGGCATCGCGGTGTTCGGCGCGTTCACCTACTGCGGGCTCTACGACTTCGGCGCCTACTCCTTCACCTGCCGCGGCGTGTTCACCACGCTCACCCCGACGGACGCCTACCGCGGCGCCGGGCGCTCGGAGGCGGCCTACGCCCACGAGCGGATCATGGACGACCTGGCCCGCGAGCTGGACATGGATCCCGCGGAGCTGCGGTTGCGCAACCTGCACCCGAAGTTCCTGGAGCCGCGCACCGTGCCGTCCGGGGTGCTCTACGACTCCGGGGACTACGAGGCGTGCATGCGCAAGGCGCTCGCGCTCGTCGAGTACGAGGCGCTGCGCGAGGAGCAGGCGCGGCGGCGCGAGTCCGGCGACCCCGTCCAGCTCGGCATCGGCATCGGCAACTTCACCGAGAGCGGCGGGCTGTCGCCGTCGAAGGTGGCCGCCGGGGTCCGGCTGCAGTCCGGCGGCTGGGAGGCCGCCACGGTGCGCATGACCACCAGCGGCAAGGTCGAGGTCGTCACCGGTACCTCGCCGCACGGCCAGGGTCACGAGACGGCGTGGTCGCAGCTCGTCGCGGACGAGCTCGGCGTGCACCCGGACGACGTGGTGGTGCTGCACGGCGACACCGCGATCGCCCCGTTCGGCCGGGACACCTACGGCTCGCGCAGCCTGGCCGTCGGCGGCACGGCGGTGCACCTGGCCGCGGGCAAGGTGCTGGCCAAGGCGCACCGGATCGCCGCCCACCTGCTGGAGGCGGACGAGGCGGACGTCGAGTTCGTCGGCGGGCGGTTCTCGGTGGCCGGCACGTCCGGCCCGGGCGTGACGATCCAGGAGGTGGCCGGGGCGGCGTCGCTCGCGGCGGACCTGCCGGAGGGCATGGAGCCGAACCTCACCGCGGAGCACCACTTCGACCCGCCGAACTTCACCTGGCCCTTCGGCACGCACGTGTGCGTGGTCGAGGTGGACACCGAGACCGGCTTCACCCGGATCCGCCGCTACGTGGCCGTGGACGACTGCGGGCACGTGGTGAACCCGCAGATCGTGGAGGGACAGCTGCACGGCGGGATCGCGCAGGGCATCGGGCAGGCGCTCTACGAGCAGGCGGCCTTCGACGCCGAGGGGAACCCGACCACCGGCACCCTCGCCGACTACACCATCCCGTGCGCGACCGACCTGCCGTCCTTCGAGCTGGAGCAGACCGTCACGCCCTCGCCCACCAACCCGCTGGGCGTGAAGGGCATCGGCGAGTCCGGGGCCATCGGCTCCTCGCCGGCGGTCGTCAACGCGGTGATCGACGCGGTCGCGCACCTGGGCGTCCGGCACGTGGACATGCCCGCGACCCCGCAGGCCGTGTGGCGGGCGATCACCGGGGCGCGCGGGCAGACTCACTGACACACCTGCGACAACCCGACCGGGGAGGGAGAGCCGGCGATGGTGGCGATCAACTGCGACATGGGCGAGGCGTTCAGCATCTACCGCTGCGGCGACGACGAGGGGCTGATGCCCTACATCACGGTCGCCAACGTGGCGTGCGGCTTCCACGCGTCGGACCCGCGGGTGATGGCGCGCACCGTGGCGCTGGCCAAGGAGCACGACGTCAAGGTGGGCGCGCACCCCTCGCTGCCGGACCGGGAGGGCTTCGGCCGGCGCGAGATGAAGATGGAGCGCGACGAGCTGACGGCCGCGGTGATCTACCAGATCGGCGCGCTGGAGGGCTTCCTGCGGCGCGAGGGCATGGAGCTCAACCACGTCAAGCCGCACGGCTCGCTGTACGGCATGGCCGCCCGGGACCCGGAGGTGGCGGCCGCGGTGGCCGACGCCGCGGACGTGTTCGGCGTGCCGTTGATGGGCATGTCGGGCACGGTCCACGAGGAGGTCTGGGGCGCGCGCGACGCCGGGTTCCTCTCGGAGTACTACGCCGACCTGGACTACCGGGACGACGGCTCCCTGATCATCACCCGCGAGCACGAGGCGTTCGACCCGGAGACCTCCGCGCAGCGGGCGGTGCGGGCCGTCACCGAGGGCAAGGCCACCTCGGTGAACGGCAAGGAGCTGACCGTGCGCGCGGACTGCGTGTGCGTGCACTCGGACACCCCGAACGCCGTCGAGCTGGCCCGGGCGGTCCACGCCGCCCTCGAGCCCCACCTGTCCTGATCCCCGACCCCAGCAGGAGCGTGCAACGGTGGCCCGACACGAGGTCCGATCCCCGATCCCCGGCGTGTTCTACCGGCGTCCCGACCCCGGCAGCCCGCCGTTCGTCTCCGACGGCGACGAGGTCGGGGCCGACTCCCCGGTCGGCCTGGTCGAGGTCATGAAGTCCTTCCACCAGGTCCCGGCGGGCGCCGGCGGGCGGGTGGTCGAGTTCCTCGTGGAGGACGAGGACGAGGTCGACGCCGGGCAGGTCGTCGCGGTGGTGGAGAGCGGATGAGGACCCTGCTCGTCGCCAACCGCGGCGAGATCGCCGTCCGGGTGATCCGGGCCGCGCGGGACCTCGGGATCCGCACCGTGGCCGTCCACTCGAAGGCGGACGCGGACGCCCTGCACACCCGGCTGGCGGACGTCGCGGTCGCGATCGGGCCGTCGCCGGCGTCGAAGAGCTACCTGGTGGCGGACGCGATCCTGGGCGCGGCGAAGGAGACCGGGGCCGACGCGGTCCACCCCGGGTACGGGTTCCTCTCCGAGCGCGCGTCGTTCGCGGCCGCCGTCGCGGACGCCGGGCTGACCTTCGTGGGCCCCGACGCGGCGGTGATCGAACGCATGGGGGACAAGGTCGCCGCCCGCGAGGTCGCGCGGGCCGCCGGGGTGCCCACGGTGCCGGGCACCCCCGGCGGGGTCGCCGGCGTCGACGAGGCCCTGGCCGCCGCCGACGAGGTCGGCTACCCGGTGATGCTCAAGGCGGTCGCCGGCGGCGGCGGCCGCGGCATCCGCGTGGTGCAGGACGCCGACGCCCTGCGCGCCGCGTTCGGGCAGGCCTCGGCGGAGGCGGAGAAGGCCTTCGGCGACGGGACGATGTACCTGGAGCGGTTCGTGACCCGCGCCCGGCACGTCGAGGTGCAGGTGCTCGGCGACGGCACCGCGGCCGAGCACCTCTACGAGCGGGAGTGCTCGCTGCAGCGGCGCCGGCAGAAGCTGGTCGAGGAGGCCCCGGCCCCCACGCTCGCCGAGGACACCCGCCGGGGCATGACCGAGGCCGCGGTCGCGCTGTGCCGGGAGGTCGGCTACCGCAGCGCGGGCACCGTGGAGTTCCTGGTCGACGACGAGACCGGCGAGTTCTTCTTCATCGAGATGAACACCCGGATCCAGGTCGAGCACCCGGTCACCGAGCTGATCACCGGCGTGGACCTGGTCGCCGCGCAGCTGCGGATCGCGGCGGGGGAGCCGCTGTCGGCGGTGCTGCCCGAGGTCCCCGCGGTGCGCGGGCACGCCGTCGAGTTCCGGGTGCTCGCCGAGGACCCGGCCCGGGACTTCCTGCCGTCCCCGGGCAACGTCGGGCGGGTCGTGCTGCCCGCGGGCCCGTGGGTGCGCTGCGACACCTGGCTGGAGCCGGAGGCGGCGGTGCCGCCCTTCTACGACTCGCTGGTGGCCAAGGTCGTCGTGTGGGGCGCGGACCGGGAGGAGGCCCTGCGCCGGAGCCGCCGCGCGCTCGCCGAGTTCTCCGTCTCCGGCGTCCCCACCACGGCCGGGCTGTTCGGCGAGCTGCTCGACCAGGACTGGTTCACCGCCGGCCGGTTCCACACCGGGACCCTCGAGCGCTGGCTCGCCGAACGGGAGGAGAGCGCGTGAGCACCGCTGTGCAGCCGGCCCGCTACAGCTGGGGCGGCGACGAGTTCGTGTTCGTGGAGCTGGCCGAGGAGATGAGCCTGCAGGCCAACTTCCGAGCCATGGCGATCACCGCGGCGCTGCGCGACGAACGCCCGGACGGGCTGCTGGAGATCTGCCCCGCGAACGCCTCCTACCAGGTCCGCTACGACCCGGACGTGCTCGACCCGGGCAGCCTGCTCGAGCACCTCAAGGAGCTCGAGCGCAAGGTCGGCGACGCCCGGGGCGTGGCGCTGCCCAGCCGGGTGCTCGACATCCCGGTGCTCTACCGCGACCCCTGGACCACCGAGACGCTGCTGCGGTTCCGGGACCGCCACCAGGACCCGGACGCCACGGACATCGAGTACGCGGCCCGGATCAACGGCTTCGCGGACGTCGACGAGTTCATCGCCGCGCACTCCGGCTCGCCCTGGTTCACCTCGATGGTCGGCTTCGTGGCCGGGCTGCCGTTCAAGTACCAGATGGTGCCCCGGGAGCGGCAGATCCTGGTCCCGAAGTACCTGCGGCCGCGCACGGACACCCCGAAGCAGACCGTCGGCTACGGCGGCTGCTTCTCGTGCATCTACTCGGTGCGCGGGGCCGGCGGGTACCAGATGTTCGGCATCACTCCGGCCCCGATCTACGACCCGACCCAGACGCTGCCGGACTTCACCGAGTTCATGGTGTTCTTCCGCCCCGGCGACATCGTGAGGTTCCGGCCGATCGACCGCGAGGAGTACGACGCCGCCGTCGCCGAGGTCGAGGCGGGCCGCTTCCGCATCACCGCCCGCGAGGTCGAGTTCGCCCTGCAGCCCTTCCTCGACGATCCCGACGGCTACAACGCGCGCCTGCTGGAGGTGCTGGCATGAGCGGCACGATCGAGGTCCGCAAGCCCGGACTGGCCACGACCGTGCAGGACACCGGCCGCACCGGCTACTACCACCTGGGCATCCCGCCCTCGGGCGCGCTGGACCAGTACTCGTCGACGGCGGCGAACCTGCTCGTCGGCAACCCCGCCGGCGCCGCCGTGCTGGAGATGGTCTACATGGGGCCGGAGCTGCGCTTCACCGCGGCGGCCACGGTCGCGGTGGCGGGCGCCGAGATGGTCCCGAAGGTCAACGGCGAGGAGCGGCCGGTTTGGGAGTCGTTCCCGGTCGCCGAGGGGGACGTGCTCGACTTCGGCTACCTGCAGGCGGGGGCGCGGGCGTACCTGGCGGTGTCCGGCGGGATCGACGTGCCGGAGGTCCTCGGCAGCCGCTCCACCTACGGGCTCGGCGCCCTCGGCGGCCTCGACGGGCGCCCGCTCGCCGAGGGCGACGTCCTGCCCGTCGGCGGGGGGCCGGGGCGGCCCGGGCTGAGCGTGCCGGCCGAGCTGCGGCCGGCGTTCGGCAAGGAGGTCGAGGTCCGCGTGCTGATGGGGCTCTACGACCACCGGCTCACCGCCGCGGGGCGCTCGACCTTCCTCGACACCACCTGGACCCTCACCCCGGTCGCCGACCGGATCGGCTTCCGCTACGGCGGGGCCGAGCTGGAGACCGTCGAGCGGGAACCGCCGTTCGGCGCCGGGCAGGACCCGTCGAACATCGTCGACGCGCCCTACCCGATCGGCTCGATCCAGGTGCCGGGCGGGGTGGAGCCGATCGTGCTGCACCGCGACGCCGTCTCCGGCGGCGGCTACATGATGGTCGCGACGGTGCTCTCCGGTGACCTCGACGTCGTCGCCCAGTCGGCGCCGCGCACGAGGACCCGGTTCGTGGAGGTGGATCTCGACGGGGCCCTCGCCGCGCGCGCGGAGCGCCGCCGCCGGGTGGAGCGGCTGCGGGAGGCCCTCGCACCCTGACCGCGGCCGCGCTCCGGCCTACAGGAACCGCTGGTCCGCGGTCACCTTCGTCGAGGAGCTCCGGCCGCGGTGGGAGCCGCTCCCCTCGGCGGACTCCTCCGGCAGGACGTCGTGCTGGCTGGGGAGGAGGACGGTGTCCCGGTGGTGCAGGGCCAGGGACCGGGCGTAGCGCCGGGCGATGTCGGGCATCGGGGTGTCGGTGTCGCCCACCCCGAAGACCGTGCCTGCGTAGTCGAGCGGGCCCAGCAGCTCCCGGATGCGTTCGTGCTCCCCGGGGGCGACCAGCTCGGCCGGGTCCCCGCCCGCGAACCAGCCCATCGGCACGAAGGTGCCGGCCGGGACGCGTGTGTTGACGTGCACGACGGCGTGGAAGTCGATCTCCGCGCCGACCTCGACGCGGGCCCCGTTGAACACCACCGCCCCGGTCGCGATCCGGGTGTCCCCCTCGATCACGCAGCCGGTCAGGGACGCGTGCGGGCCCACGAGCACGTGGTCGCCGAGCCGGGCCGGGTGCCGTGCGACGCCACGGACCACGGCGTTCTCCATGATCACGCAGTGGGCGCCGATCTCGACCGGCCCGCCCTCCGCCGTGATCACCGCGCCGAAGAGGACCCGGCTGTGCGGACCGACGGTCACGTCCCCGCACAGCACCGCGTTCGGTGCGACGTAGGCGGACTGCGCCACGCGTGGGCTGTGCAGCCGGTGCCGGATGAACACCGCGTCGCGGCCCACGGGCGGCGGAAGCGGCTGGTACTCCTCGGCCATGTCGGTCTCCCCGTGTACGCGGGACGTGCCGGGGTCCACGCTGTGGCGGGCCCCGGCCGTGCCCTGCCGGTCCTCGCGCGGAGGGCGATTGTCCTCGGGTGCCCCGGGCCCCGACAAGGTGCGGACGGCACCCGGGACGGCACGGCCGGCGACGGGATCAGCAGGACCGCACCCCGGGCCCGACCGAGACCGCCGTCCGGTGCACGTACCCGCCGCCGTCGGCGCCGGAGACACGGAACCAGGTCTGGTTGTTGCCGAGGGCCTGGCCCTCCGTGGAGCAGAGGAGGTGCACGTAGGTGCCGGGCGAGAAGGGCCGGACGGGCACTGCCCGGTCCGACGGACCGGTGTACGAGATCGTCGGCACGCCGACCAGCCCGGTCGGGTCGGCGGGCTCGGTCGCCGCGGCCACAGCGGCCAGTCCGACGACGCCGACGGCGGCCAGTCCGGCGGCCGCCGCGAGGAGGTGACGCCTGGTCATCCGGGGGTCCCTTCGGTCGGTGGGCCCGGCGGGCACCGGGTCCTGGAGAAGGGTGCGGGCGGGCGCCCGCGACCGGGACCGGGTGAGCGGCGGAGGGCGCGGGGGACCCGCGGGTGCCCGACCGGTGGACCCGTGCGTCGGTCCACCGGCCGGCGGGTCAGTCCCGGCGGTAGGCGGGGGCGCGGTGCGGCGCCCGGCGCGGGCCGCTCTCCAGCAGGGGCCGGGTGCGGGGCGGGACGACGACGGAGAGCACGACCACGCTCGTCGAGCGCCCCACCGCCGGGGACCGGTTGAGCGCGAGCAGCGCCTCCTGCAGGTCCTCGTGCGAGGAGGCGGCGAGCCGGCAGAGCACGTCGGACGAGCCGGTGGTGGCGTAGGCCTCGAGCACGGCGGGCTGGGCGGCGAGCTCCGCGGCGACGTCCGCGAGCGCGCCCTGCGCGATCTCCAGGCTGACGAAGGCCTGGACGCCGTGCCCGGTCGCGGCGAGATCCACCTCCGGCCCGTAGCCGCGGATCACGCCCGCGCGTTCCAACCGGTCGAGGCGGGCCTGGACGGTGCCGCGGGCGACGCGCAGGGTGCGCGAGAGCTCGAGGACCCCGACGCGGGTGTGGTCGCGCAGGGCGGCGAGCAGGTCGACGTCGAGCGCGTCGAGTTCCATGCGGGCGGACTGTACAGCGGAGAGCCGGCGAGACCGCCCGGGATGAGCGGAACGGCCAGCTCCGCTCGGCGTGGTTGCCGGGATCCCGCCGACGGGGTGTCCTTGATGTGCAGCGCAGCCCGAGGAGGCCCGTCGTGAGCATCGACCACACCCTCACCAGTCAGGAGCGTCTCGCCGACCTGGACCTCGACCAGCTCCGCCGGCTGGTCGGCCTCGTCGAGTACGACCACGAGGGCGATCCGTTCCCCGTCACCGGCTGGGACGCCGTCGTCTGGGCGGTCGGCAACGCGACCCAGACCGCGCTGCACTACCAGCTCGTGTTCGGGATGGAGCTGGTCGCGTACTCCGGCCCGGAGACCGGCAACCGCGACCACCAGGCCTACGTGCTGCGCTCCGGCGCCGTCCGGTTCGTCTTCCAGGGCGGCGTGGACCCGGCCAGCCCGCTGCTCGACCACCACCGCCGCCACGGGGACGGCGTCGTGGACATCGCGCTCGAGGTGCCGGACGTCGACCGCTGCATCGCCCACGCCCGCGCGCAGGGCGCCACGATCCTCGTCGAGCCGCACGACGTCGTCGACGAGCACGGCACCGTGCGCACCGCCGCCCTCGCGACCTACGGCGAGACCCGGCACACCGTCGTCGACCGCTCCCGCTACACCGGCCCGTACCTGCCCGGCTACGTCGCCCGCACCGCGGACCACGCCGGACCCGAGGGCCGGCCCGAGCGGCTCTTCCAGGCCCTGGACCACGTCGTCGGCAACGTCGAGCTCGGCCGCATGGACGAGTGGGTCGACTTCTACAACCGGATCATGGGCTTCACGAACATGGCCGAGTTCGTGGGCGAGGACATCGCCACCGAGTACTCCGCCCTGATGAGCAAGGTGGTGGCCAGCGGCAACCACCGGGTGAAGTTCCCGCTCAACGAGCCGGCCGCGGGGCGGAGGCGGTCGCAGATCGACGAGTACCTCGACTTCTACGGCGGCCCGGGAGCCCAGCACCTCGCGCTGGCCACCGACGACATCCTCCGCACCGTCGACGTCCTGCGGGCCAGGGGGATCCGGTTCCTGCCCACCCCGGCCTCGTACTACGACGACCCCGCGCTGCGGGCGCGCATCGGTGAGGTCCGGGTGCCGATCGAGGAGCTGCGGTCGCGCGGGATCCTGGTCGACCGGGACGAGGACGGCTACCTGCTGCAGATCTTCACGAAGCCCCTCGGCGACCGCCCGACGGTGTTCTTCGAGCTCATCGAGCGGCACGGCTCGCTGGGTTTCGGGAAGGGCAACTTCAAGGCGCTGTTCGAGGCGATCGAGCGCGAGCAGGCCCGCCGCGGCAACTTCTGACGGCCCGCCGACGGAGTTCGGCGCGCAGCGGCTCACGGGAGCCGCCGAGGCCGTGCCGGAGGCCGGCTACGCCTGGCCGGTGAGCGCGCCCGCCAGCGGCCCGAGCGGCGGCGCCCACTCGCGGATGTCGGCGGAGGCGACCACGCCCGCCGTCGTGAACGGGTCCTTGTCCACGATTCCCTGCACCGCGGCCCTGTCCTCGGCGCGGAAGATCAGCAGCCCGCCGGGCGCCTCGCCGGGCGCCCACGCACCCGCGACGAGCAGGGTGCCGTCGTCGACGAATCCGCGCAGGTAGTCGCGGTGGGCGGGGCGGGTGTCGTCCCGCAGGGCGGTGTCGTCCGTGTAGGTGTAGAGGACGGCGAAGGTCGTGGCCATGTCGCCGATCCTCGCACGCGGCGCCGCCGGTGACTCCCGACCCGGTCGTCGGGGAGGACGGCCGCGTGCCGCGCGTACACCTCGCGTGGCGGGGAACCCCGCGAGATCGGCGGTCGTTGAGCGATCGTGCCCGTTTAGCCCGGAAGGTCCGGGTAGGGCGTGGACTGCCGTCGTACGTGGAGAAGGAGAACGCGAGTGGGCCTGTTCGACAAGCTCAAGGAGCGGTTCGCACCGTCCGGACCCGCCGGGCCCCAGGGCGGGTACGGGCAGGGCGGGTACGGGCAGGGCGGGTACGGGCAGGCCGGCTACGGGCAGGGCGGGTACGGCGGGTCGTCGCGGGCCGCGCAGGACCCGGACGAGGCGGCGATCGAGCGCTACCGGTACATGCTGCGCACCGCGCCGCCGGAGACGGTGGAGCAGGCCCACGCCGAGGCCTTCGCGAAGCTGACCCCGGAGCAGCGGCAGAAGGTGCTGGCCGAGCTGAGCGACCAGGTGCCGCCGGCGGAGCGCGCCACCTCGGACGACCCGCGGGCCCTGGCCCGCATGGCCACCCGCGCCGAGATGCGCCGGCCGGGCACGATGGAGCGCACCCTGGGCGGCGGCCGTGGACCGGGGATGGGCGGCATGATCGCCGGCACGCTGCTCGCCAGCGTGGCCGGAGCCTTCATCGGCACCGCGATCGCCGACGCCCTCTTCGACGACCCGGGCCTCGACGGCGATCTCGCCGCCGGCGCGGAGGAGCCCGTGGACGAGGGCGGGTTCGACGGCGGTTTCGAGGACGGCGGGGACTTCGGCGAGTTCTGACCGGCCCCCCCCGCGCCACAGCCGTGGAACCGGGGCCGGGCTCCGGCGGCGGCGATCACGGGTCGGAGGGTGGTCGGGGCCGGTCGGCGCGGCCCTCCGCCCGTGATCACGGGTCACCGCCGTCGTCCCTGCACGAGGGATGACGCGGGTGCCGGCCCCGGAAGGGCGATGCCACGAGGAACGCATCCAGCAGGCCGGCGCCCCGCTGCGCGGTGCAACGAGCGACTCCCGCCCCGGATACTGCGTCGTCCGGCTCGTCGACCGGACGGGGGACGCGCTCCGCGGACCCGTCGGCGTCCCGGCAGGTCGGCACCCCGGAGTCGCCCGGCACATTGACTGTGACGCCATCGTCAACAACGCTCCCCGGTGACGACGCCGTCGCGGTCCGGCCGCGCTCGACCGATTGCCGAGGTTCTGCCCAGCGTGTTCACCCGCCTCCTGATCGCCAACCGCGGCGAGATCGCCGTGCGGATCGCCCGCGCCGCCGCCGACCTGGGTGTGCCGACCGTCGCGGTCCACACGACCGACGAGCCGGACGCCCCGCACGTGGTGAAGGCCGACGCCGCCGTCGCGTTGCGGGGCGCGGGCGTGGCCGGCTACCTCGACGTCGACGACGTGCTGCGGGCCGCCGAGGAGGCCGGCGCGGACGCGATCCATCCCGGCTACGGGTTCCTCAGCGAGAACCCGCGGTTCGCCGAGGCGTGCGCGGAGCGCGGGATCGGGTTCGTCGGGCCGCCGCCGGAGGTCCTCACCGCGCTGGGCGACAAGACCCGCGCCCGCGCGCTCGCCGAGGCCGCCGGGATCCCGGTGCTCGCCGCCGCCGACCGCGACGGGGCGCACGCCCTGCTGGCCCGGACCGGCGCGGTCATGGTCAAGGCGGTCGCCGGCGGGGGCGGCCGGGGGATGCGCCGCGTCACCGACCCGGAGCAGCTCGACGAGGCGCTGGTCCGCTGCGCCTCGGAGGCCGGCGCGGCGTTCGGGGACGACCGGGTCTACGCGGAGGAGCTGCTCGCCCCCGCGCGGCACGTCGAGGTGCAGATCCTCGGCGACGGCACCGGCGCGGTCACCCAGCTCGGCGAGCGCGACTGCTCCGTGCAGCGCCGGCACCAGAAGATCGTCGAGGTGGCCCCGGCGCCCGGTCTCGACCCGCAGGTCCGGGAGCGGCTGCTGGCCGCGGCGGTGCGGCTGGGCGAGTCCGTGCGCTACGCCGGCCTGGGCACGGTGGAGTTCCTCGTCAGCGCCGAGCGCCTCGCCTTCATCGAGGTCAACCCGCGGCTGCAGGTGGAGCACACGATCACCGAGGAGGTCACCGGGGTCGACCTCGTGCAGACCCAGATCCGGCTGGCGGCGGGGGCCACGCTCGCGGAGCTGGGCCTGACGCAGGCGGAGGCGCCGCAGCCGCGGGGCGCCGCGCTGCAGGCCCGGATCACCCTCGAACACACCAACCCCGACGGCACCACCACCCCGTCGGCGGGCGTGCTCACCGTCTTCGAGCTGCCCACCGGCCGCGGCATCCGCGTCGAGGCCGCCGGCCACGCCGGCTACCGCACCAGCCCCCGCTACGACCCGCTGCTCGCCAAGCTCGTCGTGCACTCCTCGGACTTCGCGACCGTCGCCGCCCGGGCGCACCGGGCGCTGTCGGAGGTGCACATCGCGGGCGTGGGGACGAACGTCGACGTGCTCGCGGGGATCGTCGGGCATCCCGCCTTCACGGCCGGCGCGCTGAGCACCGACTTCCTCGACGCCCACCTCGCGGAGATCCTCGCCGCGCCCCGGCCGCGCCGCTACGTCGAGACGGCGGCCGAGGCGGGGCCGGAGCAGCGGCGGGAGGTCGACGGGGAGGCGGTCCGGGTCGAGGCGCCCGGCACGATCGTCGCCGTCGAGGTCGCCGAGGGCGAGGTCGTGCGGGCCGGCACGACCCTGGTCGTCGTCGAGTCGATGAAGATGGAGCACGTCGTGACCGCGCCCGCGGCCGGCCGGGTCGGCGCGGTCGTCGTCGCGCCGGGGGACACCGTCGCGCCCGGCGACGCGCTGCTCGCCTTCACGCCCGACGCCGCGGCGGCCGAGGAAGCCGCGGCCGGCGCCGTCGTCGACCTCGACCACGTCCGCCCGGACCTGGCCGAGGTGCGCGAGCGGCACGCCCTCGGGCTCGACGACCGCCGCGGGGCCGCCGTGGACAAGCGGCACCGCACGGGCCTGCGGACCGCGCGGGAGAACCTCGCCGACCTCTGCGACGAGGGCAGCTTCGTGGAGTACGGGCCGCTGGCCATCGCCGCCCAGCGGCTGCGCCGCTCGCTCGACGACCTGATCGAGCGCACGCCCGCCGACGGCATGCTCGGCGGCACGGCCACGATCAACCGCGACCTCGTCGGCGAGGAGAACGCCGATGCCGTCGTGCTGTCCTACGACTACACCGTGCTCGCCGGCACCCAGGGACACACCAACCACAAGAAGAAGGACCGCCTCTTCGAGCTCGCGGAGCGGCGGCGCTGGCCGCTGGTGATCTACGCCGAGGGCGGTGGCGGCCGGCCCGGCGACACGGACGGCAGCTGGGCCTCCATGCTCGACGTCCCGGCCTTCGAGCTCTTCGCCCGGCTCTCGGCGCGGGTGCCGCTGGTCGGCGTGGTCGCGGGCCGGTGCTTCGCGGGCAACGCCGCGCTGGCCGGGCTGTGCGACGTGATCATCGCGGTCGAGGGCGCGAGCCTCGGCATGGGCGGCCCCGCGATGATCGAGGGCGGCGGGCTCGGCGTGGTCGCGCCGGACGAGGTCGGGCCGATGTCCGTGCAGGCCGCCAACGGCGTGGTCGACGTCCTGGTGCCCGACGAGGCCGAGGCCACCCGCGTCGCACGGCAGTACCTGTCCTACTTCCAGGGCCCGGTGCGCGAGTGGGAGGCGCCCGACCAGCGCGCGCTGCGGCACGTCGTGCCGGAGAACCGGGTGCGGGTCTACGACATGCGCGCCGCGATCGAGGGCCTGGCCGACGTCGGTTCGGTGCTGGAGCTGCGCCGCGGCTGGGCCGCCGGCATGATCACCGCGCTGGTCCGCGTCGAGGGCCGGCCGATGGGCCTGATCGCGAACGACCCGACGCACCTGGGCGGCGCGATCGACCACGACGCCGCGGACAAGGCCGCGCGGTTCCTGCAGCTCTGCGACGCCTTCGGGCTCCCGGTGGTCTCGCTCTGCGACACCCCCGGGTTCATGGTCGGCCCGGAGTCCGAGACGCACGCGACCGTGCGGCACTTCAGCCGCATGTTCTCCGTCGGCGCCAACCTCTCGGTGCCGATCGGGCTGGTGGTCACGCGCAAGTGCTACGGCCTCGGGGCGCAGGCGATGATGGGCGGCTCGCTCAAGGCGCCGGCCTTCGCGGTGGCCTGGCCGACCGGGGAGTTCGGCGGGATGGGCCTGGAGGGCGCGGTGCGGCTGGGCTACCGCAAGGAGCTCGAGGCCGTCGCCGACCAGGCCGAACGGGAGGAGCTGTTCCGCAAGTACGTCGCGGCCGAGTACGAGAAGGGCAAGGCGCTGTCCGTGGCGACCGTCTTCGAGATCGACGACGTCATCGACCCGGCCGCGACCCGGCGCTGGATCGTCTCGTCGTTCCCGGAGCGGAAGGTGGGACCGCAGCCGGAGAAGGTGCGGCCGAACATCGACACCTGGTGAACCGGGCCGGCACGGTTGCGCCCGCTCGGTAGCGTGGGCGCGGTGACCGACCCGACGCTGGGCGAGCTGACGGTCGGTGTGGAGGGCCTGGCGCTGCTGCGCCTGCTCCACGCCGACGACCCGGGGGCGGCCCAGGTCGCCCGGGCGGCCCGGATGGCCGAGACCCGGGAGGTGCTCGGACGGCTCGGGCGGGAGCCGTCGCTGCGGGGGCCGCTGGGCGTCGAGCTCGACCTGCGCGAGGGGTACGCGCGGTGGGCCGCGACCTACGACGGCCCGCTGCGGCTGTTCTCGATCGAGGAGCCGCCGGTGCGGCGCCGGCTCGACGCCTGGCCGGCCGGCGAGGTGCTCGACGCCGCGTGCGGGACGGGCCGCCACGCCGTGCGGCTGGCCGAGCGGGGGCACACCGTCGTCGGGGTCGACCAGTCCGCGGCCATGCTGGAGCGGGCGCGGGCCAAGATCCCCGCCGGCCGGTTCCTCGAGGGCACGCTCACCGACCTGCCGCTGCCCGACGCGTCCGTCGACGCCGCCGTGTGCGCATTGGCGCTGGTCCACGTGCCCGACCTGGCCCCGGCCGTCTCCGAGCTGGCGCGCGTGGTCCGGCCGGGCGGCCGCATCGTGATCAGCGACGTCCATCCGTTCCTGGTGCAGCTGGGCTGGCAGGCGCAGTTCCCGGTCGGGGAGGCCCGGGCGTTCGTGCGGCTGCACCGGCACCGGGTCACGGACTACGCGGCGGCCGCGCTGGCGGCGGGGCTGGTCGTGTGCGGGGCCGAGGAGCCGGCCCTCACCCCCGAGGCCGCCCTGACGCCGACCGCGGAGCTCGTGCCGGAGGCGACGCGGGCCGCCTACGTCGGCCTGCCCGGCGTGGTCGTCTGGGAGTTCGCCCGCCCCTGACGCCCCGCCACGCCGGCTGCCCGACGTCCGCTCCCGCCGCCCCGAAAGCGCCCGCCTGCCCGGTGGCTCAGCCCTGCTCGCCGCGCATCCGCCAGGCGTCGACCACCAGCTCCTCCAGCCGCTCCGGCGTGACCCGCTCCAGCCGCACCATCACCAGCGGCAGCCCGTCGTAGCTCGGGACGGTGAAGAACAGCTCGGGCTCGCCCAGCAGCAGCGCCTGCTTCTCGGCCTCGTCCCCGACGTAGAGCACCGCCACGTCCGTGCGGATCACCCGGCGCCGCCCCGGCAGCCGCTCCGGATAGGACCAGACGAAACCGCGCCCGCCCACCCGGAAGTCGAACCCGTCGCTGTCGATCTCCTCGACGCCCGTGAGCGAGAGCGCCAGCCGGCGCACGTCCTCCGCGTCAGCCACCGCCCCTCCTGCGCACGCCGGGAGCGTAGCGGGCAGGACCGACATCTCCGGCACGCCGAGAGCCCGCTCCTCGACCCTGCGGATCACCCCCGGGGCGGTGCGGTGGTCGCGCGGACGACGAGGTGGGGTGGGACCACCTGTTCCCGCTCGGAGGCCGGGGCGGTGTCCTCGAGCCGGGCCGTGGCGCGGGCGACGGCGAGGGCCGTGAGCCGGTCGGTGTCCTGGGCGACCGTGGTGAGCGCGACGTGGGAGAGCCGGGCCAGGCTGCTGTCGTCGAATCCGACCACGGACAGGTCGCGCGGCACGGAGAGCCCGCCGCGGCGGAGGACGTCGAGGACACCGGTGGCGCAGCGGTCGTTGAACACGGTGACCGCGGTGGGCCGCGGTGCGGCCGCGAGCAGGGTCCGGGCCGCGGCGGCCCCCTCGTCCTCGGTCAGCCCGCCGGGCAGGACCCGCTCCTCGGCGTCGAGGCGGTGCCCGCGCAGGGCCTCGCGGTAGCCGCGGCGGCGCTCGGCGGCGCCGGGGGCGCGGCCGCCGTCGACGTGGGCGATGCGGGTGTGGCCGAGCTCGACCAGGTGGTCGACGGCGAGGTGCAGGCCGGCGGCGTCGTCCGTGCGCACGACGTCCACGGCGCGGCTCCGGACGGCGCGGGCGACCACGACCACCGGCATCCGGGCCGCGAGCTCGGCCAGGTCCGAGGTCGGCAGCTGGGGGCCGAGCAGGATCAGCGCCTCGCACCGGTCCTGCAGCAGGCTCGCGACGGCCCGGCGTTCGTCCCGGCCGGGGGTGACGGCGCTGAGCGCGAGCTCGTACCCGGCCGGGTCGGACGCGGTGTACAGGCCGCTGACCAGGTCGCCGTGGAAGGGGTGCTGCACGCCGAACACGACGCCGATCAGCCGGCTCCGGCTCCGGCGCAGCAGCCGGGCCCGGAGGTCGGGCCGGTAGCCCAGCTCCTCGGCGGCCCGCCGCACCCGCTCCCGGGTCGCCGCACTGGCCCCGGGGGCGTCGCGCATCACGATGGACACCAGGGGGACGGACACTCCGGCGCGGGCGGCGACGTCGGCGAGGGTCGTGCGGCGACCGCCGGCCGGCCCGGACGCGTCCGTCATGCGCGCGAGTCTAACCCGCGATTCCTAGAACGTTATAGCAGCGCATCGTTGACGGGCGGCGCCGGCCGACCGCATACTCCCGTCGCTATAACGTTCTAGTTCGCGGTGTCGTGCGACCCGAGGGGGAATGGATGAGCCAGGTCGACGAGGGTGCACCAATCGGTGTGGCCCTGATCGGATCGGGTCGCATGGGCGCATATCACGGGGAGACGCTGGCGCGGCGGCTGCCCGGCGCGCGGCTGGTGGCCGTCGCGGACCCGGCTCCCGGAACCGCCGAGACGCTCGCCGCCGAGTGGGGTGCGCCCTCGGCCTTCGCCGACCCGGCGGAGGCGTTCGCCGACCCGGCCGTCGCCGCCGTCGTCATCGCCGCGCCGGCCCGCTTCCACGCGGAGTTGATCGTCGCGGCGGCGCAGGCCGGCAAGGCGGTCTTCTGCGAGAAGCCGGCCGCGCCGGCGTTGGCCGACCTGGACCGGGCGATCGACGCCGTCCGCGCGGCCGGGGTGGTGCTGCAGGTCGGGTTCAACCGGCGCTTCGCCCCGGACTGGGCCGCCGCGCGGGCGCTGCTCGACCAGGGCACGCTGGGCACGCCGCGGCTGCTGCGCTCGGTCACCCGCGACCCCGGCGGCTTCGACCCGGCCCGGGTCCCCGCGGGCACCATCTTCAACGAGACCCTGATCCACGACTTCGACACGCTGCGGTTCCTCAACCCCGGCGCCGAGGCCGTCGAGGTCTACGCCATCGCGGACGCCCTCGTCGAGCCCACCTGGCGCGACCGCGGCCTGCTCGACACCGCCGTTGTCACGGTGCGGTTCGACAACGGCGCGACCGGTATCGCCGAGGCCTGCTTCCAGGCCGCCTACGGCTACGACGTCCGCGGCGAGGTGTTCGGCTCCGGCGGCATGGCCACCCTGGGCGACGGGCGCCGCACCGGTATGGTCTTCTCCGGCCCGGCCGGCCGGGTGATCGACACCGCCCGCAGCGACCAGGAGCTGCTCGCCGGCGCCTACGTCGCCGAGCTGGCCGCCTTCGTCGACGCCGTGCGCACCGGCGCGCCGGCGCCGGTCGGCGGGGAGGACGCCCGCGCCGCGCTCGCCATCGCCACGGCCGCGGCCCGGTCGGTCCGCGAGCACCGCCCCGTGACGATCGCCGAGGTGGCCGAGTGAGCGGGGCCGACACCGGCAGCACGTACCGGCTCGCCGTCTCCGCGGAGATGGTGTTCCTCGACCTGCCGATCGAGGAGCGCGTCCGGCGGATCGCGGACCTCGGGTACGAGGTCGAGATCTGGGACTGGACCCGCAAGGACGTCGCCGCCCTGGCCGCGACGGGGGCGACGTTCTCGTCGATGACCGGCTACGTCACCGGCACCCTCGCCGACGCGGACGGCGCCGAGGAGCTGCTGCGCACCGCGGAGCAGTCGCTGACGGTGGCCGAGCAGCTCGACTGCCTGCGGCTGAACCTGCACGGCACCGGCCTCGACGACCGGGGCCTGCCCGTCGTCGCCGCCCCGGTCGTCACCCCGCAGATGTGGCTGACCGCCGCGCGGACCCTGACCCGGCTCGCCGGGCTGGGCGAGCGGGCCGGGCGGGTGTTCACGCTGGAGAACCTCAACACCGCCGTCGACCACCCCGGCGTCCCCTTCGCCACCGCCGCGGACACGATCGCCCTGGTCGAGGCCGTCGACAGTCCGCACCTGCGGCTGAACCTGGACCTCTACCACGCCCAGATCGGCGAGGGGAACCTCGTCGCACTCGTCGAGCGCGCCCTGCCGCTGGTCGGGGAGATCCAGGTCGCGGACGTCCCGGGTCGCTGCGAGCCCGGCACCGGCGAGATCCACTACCCGGCCGTCGCCGCCGCCCTGGACCGGCTCGGTTACCCCGGCGTCGTCGGGCTCGAGGGCTGGGCCTCCGGCGATCCCGACCGGGCGCTCGACCGGTTCCGCGACGCCTTCACCGTGCGCCGCTGACCCCGTCCGGCCGCGGCGCGCCCGCATCTTGTGTCCGGGCGCGCCGCCGAGGTGAGGCGTCAGTCCTCGGTGACGCTCAGGGGCCGGTCGTGGCCCCCCAGGACGAGCGCGATCACCAGCCCCACCACTGCGCTCGCAACACCGAGGACGGCGAGGGCGCCCTGCAGCCCGCCGACCCCGGCGCCGACCGCGGCCAGGACGAGCGGGCACAGGAACTCGCCGAGGAACAACACGCCCGTCCACAGGCCGGTGCCGCGGCCGCGCCGGTCGAAGCTGAGCCGGTTGACCGCCCACGTCAGCAGCGTCGGCAGCAGCATCCCGGTGTCGAACCCGGTGAGGACGACGCCGACGGTGATCACGACCGGCGAGACGGTGGCGAACACGAGCACCAGGCCGACCGCCGACAGCCCGAACTCCAGTGGGAGGAGCCGTACAGCCGCGGAGCAGATGGGCTCAGCCAGCCGGCGGTGTCCGCGATGCGGTTCACCGCGAACACCCCGGCCGCGCGCTGACCCGGGGCCCGGCCGCACGGCTCACGGCAGCGAGGTCGACGTGCGCCCGGACCTCGCCCGTGAGCCGGGGCCAGAGGGCCTCCGGCAGGTCGTGCCCGACGCCCGGGAGGACGACCAGCCTGGCCGCCGGGACCGCCCGCGCGACGGCGCGGGCGGCCGACGGCCGGACGACGGGGTCCTGCGCCCCGTGGAGCACGAGGGTGGGTGTGCGCAGGTCGGCCAGCCGCCCCCCGCTCCACGGGGCAGCCGTCTGCCGCCCTTGGGCGGCCGCATCGTCGAAGCCGCCGCCCCCGGAGGCCATCTCGCGCTCGACGGTGCGGCGCGCGGCGGCCTCGTCGAACGGGTAGCCGGGCGAGGAGATCCGCCGGGCCAGCGCGATCCCCGCGCCGACGCGGCCGTCGTCGGTGTCGGGCACCTCGAGGCGCGACGCCCAGGCCACGAAGCCGAGCCGGACGTGGCGGAGCTGCGCGAGACCCCGTGCGTCGCTTGGGCATGGCCCCGGACACCGTGATGCTCCGGATCCGGTCCGGGTGGCGGAGCGCGATCCGTTGCGCGAGCAGGCCTCCCAGCGAGTGACCGAACAGGTTCGCGCTCTCCCACCCCATCGCGTCGAGCACCGCGACGGCGTCGTCGGTCATGTCCTCGGCGTACCGCGTGCTCATCGGCTCCCCTCCGCGGTCGTCGTTCGCGGACACTCTGCCTGCCGGAGCTGCGGCGCGTCCTCCGCGGTGTGCCGGACCCCGACCTCGAGCGGTCCGGGCGGCGGTGCCCCGGCCGCGCTCACCCGACGAGCGGCCGCAGGACCCGGTGGGCCCACTCGGCGAGGCCGGTCGGGGTCGTGGTGAGCACGGAGCGGGACGGGTCGGGGACGTGGCCGCGGGTGCCCGCCGTCATGCCGACGATCCCCTCGACGGCGGCCGCGCCGAGGCCCGCCGCGCGGAGGGCGGCGCGGACCTCGTCGTCGGAGAGGCGGTGGTACGCCACGGGTCGGCCGAGCACCTCGGTGAGGATCCCTGCGACCTGGGTGGAGGTCAGGTCCTCGGGCCCGTGCACGCCCTGGACCACCCGGCCCGCCCAGTCGCGCGCGAGCAGCCGGGCCGCGGCGACCTCCCCGATGTCCCGCGGGTCCACCCACGGCACGGGTTCCTCCGGGTCGCGGGTACCGGTGAGGACGCCCTGCCGCAGCCCGTCGAGGTCGAGGAGCAGGTTCGTGAAGAAGTAGCCGCAGCGCAGGTGGGTGACCGCGGCCCCGGTCGCGTCGAGCAGCTCCTCGATGCGGGCGAGCCCGTCGATGTGCCCGGCGCCGGACCGCAGCTCGGCGCCGACGCTGCTCAGGAAGACGTTGCGGCCGACCTCGCGGGCGGCCTCCGCGAACACCTCGCCGAGCGCGGCGGACTCCTTCACCGGGTCGTCCGCGGTGTGCGGGGTGACGTCGAGCCAGAACGCGGCCTCCGCCCCCGCGGCCGCCTCGCGCACGAACCCGGGATCGGTGAGATCGCCCTGCCGCACGTCGGCGGCGGCCCGGACGGCGGGATGCAGCCGCGCCGGGTCGCGGACGAGCAGGGTCGGACGGGTCCCGGCCTGCAGCAACAGCGGCACGACCCGGCTGCCGACGTGGCAGGTGGGAGCGGTGACGACGATCCGTTCGGTCATCTCGCCTGCCTACGCGGGAACCATGACAGGTCCGGTCAGGGACCGCGTCCGGGCCCTGATACAGGTCCGGGCGGGCCTGTGTACGTAGTTCTCCCCGCTGTGCAGGAGCAGCCCGGACGCGCACCCTTCCTGCATGACGATCCGACTGGTCACCGGGCCGCCCCGGCTGACCGGGACCGCGGCGGAGCTGGCGCCGCCCGACCGGTCGCGCTTCCGGGCCGCGGCCCACCACGCGCGGCGGGTCTACCCCGGCTGTGTCGGCGAGCTCCTCCACCGTGAGCTGACCGCCTTCGCCGAGTTCGGGCACCGCTTCGACCGCGACGGCCTGGTGCCGCGCCTCGCCACCGAGATCCTCGCCCGCCCCCTGCGGGACGCCGACGGGCATCAGCCGGGGGCGTAGGAGCTCCAGTCCGGCATCGCGGTGTCGTGCAGGGAGGCCCCGAGCCGGTCGAGGTACCAGTTCCACCCGGCCTCGACGTCGGCTTCCTCGAGTCCCGGGACCAGCCGCTGGACGAAGAGCAGCTCGGTGCCCGCGCCGGCCGGGGTCAGGCTGACCTCGAGGAGCCAGGCCCGTCCCTCCGGGCCCTCGGGGACCTCGACGACGAGCCGGTGCGGCGCCGCGCACTCGTGGATCGTGACCGTGACGGGGTCGGCCACGGCGCCGCCCGCGTCGACCTCCCCGGTCACCGTGAGCTCCACGGTGCCGCCCGGGCGGCCGGTGCCGGTGTACGAGCCGAACCAGCGGGCCAACCGGGCGGAGTCGGTGAACGCCGCCCAGACCTCGTCGACCGGGTCCGGGTAGCTGCGGCGCAGTGTGAGGGTGCGGGGCTCGGCGTCAGGCGCTGCCACGGTGTTCTCCTGTCCGGTCGGCGGGCGCGCCGCGCCGGGCGCGGCGCCCGCGGTGCAGTTCGGTCTCCAGGGCGTCGAGCCGCGCGGCGGGCCCGGCCGGCGCCGCGTCCGCGAGCGGACGGAAGCGGTCCAGCCAGCGGTCCAGGTCGACGAGCCCCGCGCGGCGGAGCGTGTAGACGCGGTGCTGGCCCCGCACCTCGGACTCGACGAGTCCCGACTCCCGCAGCACGCGCAGGTGCCGGCTCACCGCCGGGCGCGTGACCGGGAAGCGGGCCGCGATCTCGCCCGCGGTGACCGGGCCCTCGGCGAGCAGCTCGACCACCTGCCGGCGCAGCGGGTCGGCCAGCACGGCGAAGGGGTCCACGACCGGATACGTAACCGTAGGCGTACGTAAAACGCAAGTGCACACATCGACCCGCGAAGGAGCGTGCTCGGTGGGCCGGGGGAGCGGGAGGGGCCCGATCGGCTCAACGCGATCGCACAGTGTGACGAAACCGCCGGGACGAGGATCACGATCGTGTTACCTGCCCCGACGGCGGGGTAGGCCGAGCGTTCGTGCTCCCCGCACGGCCGAACCGAGAAAGAGGAACGCTCCCCGTGTCGTTGGCCCCCTCCCCGGCCCGTCGTGTGCCCTTTCCCCCCGACGATCTCCCCGCCCCTCCGTGGTCGCGCCTGCACCACGTCGTCGAGACCACCGCCCGCCGCTCGCCGCGGGCCGTGGCCGTCGACGACCACGGTGAGCTGCTGACCTACGCCGAGCTCGACGCCCGCGCCGACGGACTCGCCCACCTGCTCCGCGACCGTGGGGTCGGCCCGGGTGGCCGCGTCGGCCTGCTCCTGGAGCGGTCGTGGCGGACCTACGCCGCGCTGCTGGCGGTGCTCAAGGCCGGCGCCGCGTTCGTGCCGATCGACCCGGCGTCGCCGGCGGACCGGGTCGCCTACATCGCCGGCGACGCCGGCCTGGACCTGCTGGTCACGACGTCGGACCTCGCCCCCGGTGGCCGGGTCCCGGAGCTCTGCCTGGACACCGTGGAGCTGCGCCCGGCCGAGGGGCCCCCGCCCGTCGACGACGCCGCCACCGGCGACGACCCGACCTGCTACGTGATCTACACGTCCGGCTCCAGCGGCCGGCCGAAGGGTGTGGAGGTCGCGCACTCGAGCATCACGAACTTCCTGCGTGTGGTCCCCGGCGTGTACGACGTCCGCCCCGGCGACCGCGTCTACCAGGGCATGACGATCTCCTTCGACTTCTCGATCGAGGAGATCTGGCCGACCTTCGCCGTCGGCGCGACCCTGGTCGTCGGCCCGAACGACGAGCGGCGCCTCGGCGCCGAGCTGGCCGAGTTCCTCGACCGCACCGGCGTGACCATCCTCTACGCGGTGCCGACCCTGCTGGCGACGATCCCGCGGGACCTCCCGGCCGTGCGGGGGCTGATGGTCGGCGGCGAGGCCTGCCCCGCCCATCTCGTGGAGCGCTGGGCCCGGCCGGGCCGCCGGATGCTGAACACCTACGGGCCCACCGAGGCCACGGTGACCGCGACCTGGGGCGAACTGCTGCCCGGGCGCCCGGTGACGATCGGCCGCCCGCTGCCGACCTACACGATCCACATCCTCGACGAGGACCTGCGCGAGGTCGCGGGCGGCGCCGCCGGCGAGATCTGCATCGGCGGGCCCGGGGTGGCGCGCGGGTACGTCGGGCTGCCGGAGAAGACGGCCGACCGGTTCGTCGGGTTCCGCGGCGAGCGGATCTACCGCACCGGCGACCTCGGGTGCTGGGACGGGTCCGGCGAGATCGTCTACCTCGGCCGCGCCGACGACGAGGTCAAGATCCGCGGCCACCGGGTCGACCTGGGCGAGATCGACAGCGTGCTGCTCGGCGACCCCGCGGTCGGCAGCGCCGTGGCCGCGATGGTCGACGACGAGCTCGTGGCCTACGTGACCACGGACGGCGACCCCGATGACGGCGGCCCCGGTGACGGCGGGCTGCGCGAGCGGCTGCACGCGCGGCTGCGGGAACGGGTGCCGGACTACATGGTCCCCGGGTACCTGGAGGTGCTCCCCGAGCTGCCGACGATGCCCAGCGGCAAGGTCGACCGCAAACGGCTGCCCGCACCGGCCTCGCCCCGGCTCGTCACCGTGACGGGCGCGGTGGTGACCCCGGCGACGCCCGCCGAGGAACGGGTCCGCGACGCCTGGGCCGAGGCCTGCGGCATCGACCCGGCCCAGCTGTCGGTCACCGCCGACTTCTTCGCCGAGCTCGGCGGGCACTCGCTGCTCGCGGCCACCGCCGTCTCGCTGATGCGCGAGCGCGGGATGGCGACGGTCGCCGTCCGCGACCTGTACGAGAACCCGACGGTGCGCGGGCTCGCCGCCACCCTCCCCGCCGCGGCCACCACCGACGGCGCCGGCCCGCGCCCGGAGCCCGAGAAGGCCTCGCCGCTGCGCTACGGGCTGGCCGGCACGGTGCAGGCGGGCGTGCTCTACGCGCTGCTGATGCTGCTCGCCGCGCCCGTCGCCGCGGTCTACGTCGTCGAGGACGGCCAGGTGTCGCTCGGCGTGCTGTCCGCCATCGCGCTCACGGCGACCGCGGTCTACCTCGCGACCCGCTGGGTGCTCGCCCCGCTCGGGATCCGGCTGCTCGGCCGGGGGATCCGGCCGGGCCGGTACCGGCTGTGGGGCCGGGTGCACCTGCGGTTGTGGGCGACGGACCTGCTGCTGTCCTTCACGCCGCTGCCGGTGCTGAGCGGATCGGCGCTGATGCCGGGCTTCCTGCGCCGGCTCGGTGCCCGGGTCGGGCCGGAGGCGCACCTCGGGACCTCCTCGCTCTCCCTGCCGCAGCTGATCGAGATCGGCGACGACGCGAGCATCGGGTACGGCGCGGCCCTGCGCCCGTGGGTCGTCGAGGACGGCCGGGTGGTCGTCGGGCCGGTCCGCGTGGAGGCCGGGGCGTTCGTCGGGGCCGGGGCGCTGCTGCAGCCGGGCGCCGTCGTCGGCGCCGGCGCGGTGCTGGGGGAGCAGGCACTGCTGGCCGGTGCGGTGCCGGCCGGGCAGTACTGGTCCGGCTCACCGGCCGTCCGGCTCACGGACCGGCGTCCGGACGACGCGGTGGCCGAGCTCGCCGCGCTGCCGCCGGCCCAGCCCTGGGGCGCGGCCGGGCGGCTCGGCACGCTCGCCGGCCTCGCGCTGCTCGACCTGTTGCCGATCCTCATGCTGGTCCCGACCCTGCTGCTGGTCTGGGGTGCGCTGCTGCAGTACGGGCAGACCGTCGGGCTGCTCGCGGCGCTGTGCGTCGGACCGGTGTTCGTGGCCACGGTCTGCCTGACGATCGCGGCCACCCGCCAGGCGGTGCTGCCGTCCACCCCGACCGGGATCCATCCGGCGCGCTCGACGCTCGGGGTGCGCAAGTGGGTGGCCGACAAGCTCCTCGACATGAGCCTGGAGATCACCAACTCGCTCTACGCCACGCTCTACACGGTGTCGTGGCTGCGTGCGCTGGGGGCCCGCGTCGGACCCGGTGCCGAGGTGTCGACCGTCGCGCACGTCGATCCCGACCTGCTCACCCTGGGCCGGGAGAGCTTCGTCGCCGACATGGCGAGCGCGGGCGGGGCGACCTTCCACCGCGGCTGGGTCTCCTTCCGGACGACCGAGGTGGGCGAGCGCGCGTTCGTCGGGAACGCGGCGCTGCTGCCGCCGGGATCGCGGCTCGGCCCCGGCTCCCTGGTCGGCGTGCAGACCGTGCCGCCACCCGGGGGCGTGCCGGCGGACAGCGCGTGGCTCGGCTCGCCCGCGATGCACCTGCCGGTCCGGCAGGACAGCGGCGACTTCGCCGAGGGACTGACCTTTCGGCCCTCCCGCCGGCGGGTCGCCGAGCGGCTGGGGATCGAGTTCCTGCGGATCTGCCTGCCCTCGTCGCTGATCGCGGTGGCGATCTACCTCTACCTGCTGGCGCTGTCCACGATCGCCGCCGCGGGCGCGCCGCTGTGGGCGGCACTGCTCGTCGCGCCGCTGCTGGCGGTGCTGTTCGGGGTGCTGGTCACCGGCGCGGTCGCGGCGGTGAAGTGGGTCGCCGCCGGTACCTACCGGCCCCGGGTCGAACCGTTGTGGAGCCGGTTCGTGCGCAGGTCGGAGTTCGTGACCGGGTTGTACGAGGCCGCGGCGGTCCCGGCGATGCTGCAGCTCTTCCGGGGGACCCCGCTGCTGCCGCCGGCGCTGCGCCTGCTCGGTGCCCGGATCGGTCGGCGCACCTACCTCGCCACCACCTACCTGACCGAGTTCGACCTGGTCGACATCGGTGACGACGCCGCGATCGGCCGGGACGCCTCGCTGCAGACGCATCTCTTCGAGGACCGGGTGATGAAGATGTCCACGGTGCGGATCGGCGCGGGCGCCACCGTCGGGGACCGGGCCGTCGTGCTCTACGACGCCGCGATCGGTGAGGGGACCGCGCTCGAGCCGCTGTCGCTGGTCATGAAGGGCGAGTCGCTGCCCGCGCACACCCGTTGGCGGGGCATTCCCGCCCAGGGCGTGGCCGAGGAGCCCCTCTCGGACCCGGTCACCGAGCCCATTGCGCTCGTCGGCTCGGCACCGACCCGGCACCACCGAGCTCGGCACCGCCGCGGGGCGCACCGGGACCGGGCCGCCTGATGCGGGCCGTGGTCTACCGCGGCCGGGCCTCCCGCCCGGCCGGGTGCGCCGAGGCCGTCGGCGCGCTGCTGGAACGGCACGGCCTGCAGGTCCGGTTCGTGGGCCGGCGGCAGCTCACCCCCGAGGTGCTCGCCTCCGCCGACGTCTACGCCCAGCCGGGCGGCGGCACCCTCGCCGCCGGCTGGCGGCACCTGCGCGGCCGTCGGTACGTGATCCGGGACTACGTCGCCGGCGGCGGCCGCTACCTGGGCTTCTGCCTGGGCGGCTACCTGGCGGGCGCGACCCCCGGGTTCGCCCTGCTGCCCGGCGACACCGACCGCTACGCCGGCTCACCCGGCGCCGCGACGGACGACACCGGCGACCTCGTCCTGCCGGTCTCCTGGCGGGGCCGGCCGCGCCGGGTCTTCTTCCAGGACGGCCCGCTGTTCCTCCTCGACCCGGGGGTCGTGGCCGGGGCCGACGTCGAGATCCTCGCCCGCTACCCCGAGGGCGGCGTCGCGGCGCTGGCCTGTCCGTTCGGCGCGGGCCGGGTCGCCGTCGCCGGCCCGCACCCGGAGGCCGGGCCGGACTGGTTCACCGACGCCGGCCTGCCCGTCCCCGACCCGCTGCCCACCGACCTCGGGCACGACCTGATCGACGAGGTACTCGCATGACCGCCACCGCTCCGACCGCGAGCACGGCTCCGGGGCCGGCCACGACACCTGGGGCGGCCCCGTCGCGCCTGCTCGGCATGGACGCCGCCCGCGGCGTCGCCGTGCTCGGGATGATGGCCGTCCACTCGCTCTACGACACCACCCCGGACGGCGCGCCGACCGGGACGTACCTGGTCACCGCCGGGCGCTCGGCGGCGGTCTTCGCCGTGCTCGCCGGGGTCGGCATCGCCCTCACCACCGGGCGGCGGCGGGTCGGGTGGGGCACCGAGGGCCGGTCCGCCGCCGCGTCGCTGGCCGCCCGCGCCGCCGTCGTCGGGGTGATCGGGCTCGCTCTGGGCTGGGGCTCCGCGGAGATCGCGGCGACCATCCTCCCGTACTACGCGGTGATGTTCCTGCTCGCGATCCCGCTGGTGTTCCTCCCGACCCGCGCGCTGGCCGCGGTCGCGGCGCTGCTCGCGGCGGGGGTGCCGGTGCTGAGCCAGTGGGTCCGGCCCGGCCTGCCGACGCCGTCGCTGGAGAACCCCACGGTGGCGCAGCTCGTCACCGACCCGCTCGGGCTGCTCACCGAGCTCGCGCTCACCGGGTACTACCCGGCGCTGCCCTGGCTGGCCTACCTCGCCGTCGGGATCGCGGTCGGCCGGCTGCGGCTCGGCGCGACCCGCACGGCGGTGCGGCTGGCCGCGGGCGGCACCGCCCTGGCGGTGGCGGCCACACTGGTCTCCCGCTGGCTGATGGGCCCCCTCGGGGGGCACGCCGCGATCGCCGCCGTCACCCCGCCCGCGCTGCTCGCGTCCGCGCCGACGGTCGACGACTTCGTCGCCGTGGCCCCGGAGGGCACCACCCCGACGACGACGTGGTGGTGGCTCGGCACGGACGCCCCGCACTCCGGGACCCCGCTCGACCTGGCCCAGACCATCGGCTCGGCGCTGGCCGTGCTCGGGGTGATGCTCCTGCTCGGCCGTCCGGCGAACCCGCTGGTGCAGGCGGTACTGCGGCCGCTCGCCGCGGTCGGGGCGCTCACCCTCACCGTGTACACGCTGCACCTGGTGTTCCTGAACTCGCCGCTCGACACCTTCGACGCCCTCCCGGGCTACCTCGTGCAGGTCGTGGTGGCGGCCCTCGGCGCGCTCGCCTGGCGACGCGCCGTCGGCCGGGGCCCGCTCGAGTCCCTCGTCCGGGTGGTGGCGCGGGCCGCGGGACGTGCCGCCGCGTGACCACGACGAGGATCCGGGCCGTGGGGCTCGGGGCGCTGCTCGTGACGCTGCTCGCGGCGTGCACCGCCACGGTCCCCGCACCGGACGCCGCCGAGGACCGGCCGGCCCCGCCGGCGGACCGGCCGGTCGTCGACGTCGCCTTCGACATGGCGCCCGACCTCGCCTCCGCGACCGGCATCGAGACCGTCCGGTTCACCCCGGACCGGCAGGTCTGCGAGCTGGTCTTCCGGACCTGGCCGAACAAGCCCACGGCCACCCGGGACGGCAGCGCCCTGGAGATCACCGGCGCCCGGGTCGGGGACACCGCGCTCGCGCCGCAGGTCGCGCCCGACCCGACCCTGGTCACCCTGTCGCTGCCCGCGTGCGTGCCGGCGGGCACCCCGGTCACCGCCGACCTGACCTTCCGGCTGACGCTCGGGCCGGACTCGGGCGAGCGCGTCGGGTACGCGCCGGCAGCCGGCACGGCGTGGTTCGGCACGGCCTTCCCGCTGCTGGCGTGGGTCCGCGGGGAGGGCTGGGTCCGCGACGGCGCCGTCGACCTCTACGGCGAGACCGCGACCAGCGAGGACGCCGCGCTGACCCTCGCCGTGACCGCCGCGGAGGGCCAGGAGGTCGTGGCCACCGGGTCCGCGGCCGGCACCGCGACCCCGGCCCCCGGCCGCGTGACGCACCGGTTCACGGCCGAGGCCGTGCGTGACGCCGCCGTGTCGGTCGGCGCCTACGACGTGACCACGCGGGAGGTCCGCGGTGTGCGCGTGCACGTGGCGACCCCGCGCGCGGGCAGCCGCGCCACCGGCGACGAGTGGATCGACGAGCTGGACCTCGCCCTGGAGCGGCACGGCGCGTTGCTCGGCGCCTACCCCTACCCCGACCTGACCGCGACGGTCGTGCCCACCCAGAGCGACGGCGTCGAGTTCCCGATGGCGCTGCAGTTCGCCGACGACCGCCGCGCCGAGATCCCGGGCCTGGTCGCCCACGAGCTCGCCCACCAGTGGTTCTACTCGCTGGTGGGCAACGACCAGGCCACCGACCCGTGGCTCGACGAGTCCTTCGCGACCTGGGCGCAGGCGCTGGCCACCGGGCAGGAGGACCGCTACCGGCTCGACCGGGTCCCGCGCGGGCTGCGCGGGCGCACCGGCGAGCCCATGGAGTACTGGGCCCGCACGGGCGACTTCACCCGGTACGTCCGCGGCGTGTACGACCAGGGCGCCGCGGCCCTGCTCGACGCCCGCCGCCGTGCCGGCGCCGACCGCTTCGACGCCGCCGTGCGCGGGTACCTGCGCGACCACGCCCACGGCGTCGCCGGGCCGGCCGACGTGGCCGCGGCCTTCCGCGACGTCCCCGAGGCGCTCGAGGCCCTCCGGGACGTGGGTGCCCTGCCCGCCGACTGACGGAGCGTCCCCGGGAGGCGTTTCACCCCGTGCGGGCCGGGGCACGCCGCCGGTGTCCGCGCCCGACGACCCAGGGAGGACCCGTGCCCAGGACCGACCCCGACCCGACCGGCGGCGACGAGGCGGCCCGCCCCACCGCGGAGCCCGTCGACGCACCGACCCGTGAGGTCGACCCCGGCAGCGCCCGCCCGACCGACGACGGCCGCGACGAGCGCACGGACGCCGAACGCGAGGCCACGGAGTTCGGCGGGGAGTAGCGCTCAACCGGCCTCGTGCGGGTGCACGGCCACGATCGACCCGTCCGGCCGGGCCTCGAGGTAGCCGGTCTCGCCGTGGTCGTTGGAGGCGTAGACCGCGATCTGCGGGCCGTCGCCCTCGTCGTCGACGATCAGGTAGCGGCTCGTCGGGTCGGCCACCTTCAGGCTCTCCGGCGCCCCGGCGACCAGGCCGAGCGCGGTCCGCGCGTCGATCTCCGCGAGGTCGACGAGCGGCTGGTCGGGATCGCGGGTGCCCGCCGGGCCGGGCCAGTCGAGGCCGCCGCGGTAGGTGTAGGACTGCGCCCGGCCCGGTGTCCCCTCGACGGGCACGGTCAGCACCGCGTAGTCCGGGTAGATCGTCGCGTCGGCGACGCGTGCGCTCCCCAGCCTCGACCGGAGGTCGTCGACGAGGCGGCCGAAACCCTCGGGGGTGTGCAGCCCGGCCGGGGTGACGACGACCGGGGCGACCGGGCTGCCCGCCGCGACCGCGGGCCCGTTCGCGGCCGCGGGCGGGGTGCTCGTGCGACCCACCGCGTGCCCGACGCCGAACCCGACGCCGAGCAGGGCGAGCGCGACGAGCAGGCCGGCCCGGCGCGCCCCGCGGGAGCGCGGCGGCCGGTCCGGGGGCAGCAGCGCGATCGGGCGTTCGAGCTGCAGGTCCGCCACCAATGCCTTGAGCTCGCCGAGCGTGGTGGCCCGCAACGCGGTGGCCGTGCGCTCGCGGTGCTCGGTCCCGTCCATCTGCCCCTCCGCGTAGGCGGTGTCGAGGGCGTTGCACAGCGCGTTCCGGTCCGCGTCGCGGGCCCGGGTGCGGAGGGAGGACACGGCCGGATCGTAGGGCCGCGATCACACCACATCGGACCGGCCCCGCCTGAGGCGATCAGGACAGTTCGGAGGGCTCCTGCCACGGCGGGAGCCGTGCCGGATCGAGATTCAGGTCACGGGACCCGCTCGAGGAGGTCGACGGCGACCGGGCCCGGTGCCCGCCCGGCGACCAGCAGCGCCCGCCCCCGCAGCTCGACGACGGTCGCGATGGCGCCGACGCGGGCCCGGTAGCGGCCGTCGGGCGGCAGCACGACCCGGCGGGGACCGTCATCCGGTCCCCGCCCGGCAGTGCGGGCACCCGGTGCGGGCGGCCGAGGACGTTCCGGGCGCCGATGAGGTCGCCCACGGCGACCAGCGCGCGGACGCGGGTGGAGGAGCAGCCGGGCAGCAGCGGGACACCGTGCGCGGTGAAGCCGTGCCGGGCGCCCAGGCGGCGGAGCAGTCGGACGTCGCCGGCGCCCCGGTGGCCGAAGCGGAAGGCCTCCCCGACGACGACGTCCCTGGCCCGCAGGGCGCGGACCAGCACGTCCCGGGCGAAGTCCACGGCCGGGGTGCGGGCCACGTCCGCGTCGAAGGGCAGCACGAGGACGGCGTCCGCGCCGTGCGCGCGGGCGAGCTCCGCGCGGCCGTCGAGCGTGACGACCGGGGTGGTGTCGCGGGCGGGCCCGGCCACGGTCGCCGGGTGCGGGTCGAAGGTGGCGAGCACGACCGGGAGGCCGCGGCGCCGGCCCAGCTCGGCCGCCCGCTCGAGCAGCCGGGCGTGTCCGCGGTGCAGCCCGTCGAACACGCCGAGGGTGACCACGGACCGGCCCCACCACGAGGGGATCTCGCCGAGCCCACGCCAGTACCCGGTGCCGGTGCCGGTCGCCGGGCGGCTCCCGGTGGTTCCGGTGCGTTCGAGCGTGACCGTCATGGCGGCCTCCCGGGGTCGGTGCGGGCGTCCGCCCGGTCCGGGCACGTGGGCCGGGCGGACGCCGTGGTCGGGACCGGTCAGGCCCGGTTGCGGAGGAAGGAGACGTCGTCGTTGCCGATGAGGTCGGGCACGGTCCAGCCGTCGAGGTCGTACTCGGCCAGGCATTGTTCGGCCAGGCCCTTCATCTGGGCGGTGGTGCCCTGGGCCTCGGCGGCGAAGAGCAGCTCGGCCTTGACGTTCTCGTGGTTGCCGGAGTAGTTGCGCTCGTAGAGCTCGTGGCGCCCGCCGAACTCCGAGCCGACGGCGTCCCAGAGCGCCTTCATCACCTTGACCCGGTCCACGGCCTCGTAGCCGTTCGAGCCGCGGACGTACTTGTCCAGGTAGGGGCGGACCTCGGGGGTCTTGAAGTCGATGGCGTGGGAGTTGAGGTAGATCAGCCCGGACGCGACGTCGGACTCGATGATCTCCTTGATCCGCGGGTAGGCCTGGATCATCAGCATCCGGTAGGTCAGCCCGTAGTCCAGCTTGGGCAACAGCGCCCCGCCGGTCCACTCGTCGGGGTTGCGGGCCATCGCGTCGGCCAGGGCGAAGAAGGTGTTGCGCCAGCCCACGACCTCCCCGACGCGGCTCTGCACGCCGCGGAAGTCCTTGCTGCCGGTGATCTCCAGGGCCTTGAGCAGCAGCCCCGCAATGAAGTCGATCTTCGTGGCGAGCCGGATGCAACCGTGGAAGGTGAACCGCGGGATGAACCCGGAGACCGGGAAGAAGCCGTTGATCTTCTCGATGTCGCCGTAGCAGAACACGTTCTCCCAGGGCACCAGGACCTTGTCGAACACGAAGATGGTGTCGTTCTCGTCCATCCGCGAGGACAGCGGATAGTCGAACGGGCTGCCCATCACCGCGGCCTGCTGGGTGTAGGAGGTGCGGCAGATCAGCTTGACCCCCGGCGCGTCCATCGGCACCGTGCAGATCAGCGCGAACTCCTTGCGCTTGATCGGCAGCCCGTAGTGGGCGATGAAGTTGTAGTTGGTGATGGCCGAGCCGGTGGCCACCACCTTCGCGCCGGACACGACCAGCCCGGCGTCGGTCTCGCGCTCGACCTTCATGAACACGTCACCGACCTCGTCGGGGGGCAGGTTGCGGTCCACCGGCGGGTTGATGATGGCGTGGTTCCAGTACAGGACCTTCTCCTGCGACTCGCGGTACCAGCGCCGGGCGTTGTCCTCGAACGGGGCGTAGAACTCGGCGTTCGCGCCCAGCGTGCCCAGGAAGCTGGCCTTGTAGTCCGGCGAGCGGCCCATCCAGCCGTAGGTCATCCGCGACCAGGTCTCGATCGCGCGGCGGTCGGCGAGCAGGTCCTCGACGGTGTGCGGAGAGCGGAAGAACGGGTGCGTGACGCCGCCGTTGCCGGTGTCGGTCGGCACGGTCAGCTTGTCGCGGGTGGCCGGGTCGTGCAGGGCGTCGTAGAGCCGCGCGGTCATCCGCACCGGGTTGCGGAAGGCGGGGTGGGTGGTCACGTCCTTCACGCGCTCGCCGTAGATCCACACCTCCCGGCCGTCCCGGATCGAGGAGAGGTACTCCTCACCGGTCATCGGGGCGGTCGCGGTGGAGGCGTCCTGCCCTGCGTCGGTGGCGGTGTGGTCCTGCTGGAGCGTCATGTCTGGCCCTTCTTCTGCGGTGAGGACGGGTCGGGACGTGCTGGTCGGGCGGGTGCGGGACGGGCTGGTGCGGGACGGGCTGGTGCGGGACGGGCTGGTGCGGGACGGGATGGTGCGGATCAGGCGGCCTGCGGCTGCAGGGGGGTGAAGCGGGTGGCGGCGTCGAACCAGCCGGCCTCGGGGCAGTCGAGCGAGCCGCCCCAGTGGGTGCCGGTCTCGCGCGGGCCGATCTCGCGGAAGGCGCCGGCGTAGAACAGCAGCGGCTCGGCGTCGGTGACCTCGATCTGGACGACCTCGCCGACGACGATCAGGTGGTCCCCGCCGTCGTAGGTCCGCCACGGGCGGCAGGAGTAGACCGCCGCGGACCCGACGAGCACCGGCGCGGTCGGGCCCTCGGTCCACTCGGGTCCGGGGTCTGAGGGCCTTCCTGCGAAGTGCCACGCGGTGTCGACCTGGCCGGCGCCGAGCACGTTGACGGCGAACGGTGCGGCGTCCAGGTAGCCGCACGCCTTCGACCTCCGGGTCAGCGTCACCTGGCACAGCGCCGGCTCGAGCGACACCGCGGTGAACGCGTTCACCGTGGCTCCGTGCGGGGTCCCCTCGTCGTTCCGGCAGGTCACCACGGTGACCCCGGTGGCGAACCGGCCGAAGGCGTTGCGCAGTTCCCGGGACGGAACCGTCATCTCGCACCTCCCTGTGCGGTTGTCGTACGCTTTGCGTACAGGCTGCACGCTTTGCGTTCAACGCTGTCGAGGGTGCCCCAGGTCACGTGACGCGGTCAAGCCCCGTCCCCGAAAGCCGTACGGAAGGATGGGGAGCGTGAGCACGGGGGACGCCGAGCGCGGGAGCGAGCGGGACTACGTCCAGAGCCTCGAACGCGGCTTCGCGGTGCTGCTCGCCTTCGACGAGGAGACGACGAACCCGACCCTCGCCGAGCTGGCCGCGAAGACCGGCTTCTCCCGCCCCGCCGTGCGCCGGCTGCTGCTCACGCTGCAGCGGCTCGGCTACGTGGCCAACCACGGGACCCGCTGGTCGCTGACCCCGCGGGTGCTCACGATCGGCCAGCACTACACCGCGACGAACGCGCGCATCGAGCTCGCCCAGCCCCACCTGCTCCGGCTCGCGGAGCGCACCGGCGAGTCCGCGTCCCTGGCCGAGCTGGACGAGTTCGACGCCGTCTACGTCGCGCGTGTGCCGGTCCGGCGGATCATGAGCATCAACGTCGCCGTCGGGTCCCGCGTCCCGGCGCACGCCACCTCCATGGGGCGGGTGCTGCTGGCCTGGGCCGGTCCGGCGCGCATCACGCGCTTCCTCGAGGAGGCGCCGCTGCGCCGGCACACCCCCCGGACGATCACCGATCCCGCCGAGCTGCGGATGGCCCTCGCGACCGTCCGCGAGCAGGGCTGGTCGATCGTCGACGGCGAGCTGGAGGAGGGACTCGTCTCCGCCGCCGCGCCCGTGCGCGACCAGAGCGGAGCCGTCGTCGCCGCGCTCGCCTCCTCGACCTCGGCGGGCCGGCTGGCCCCCGAGCGGCTCCGCGAGGAGACCGTGCCCGTGCTGCTCGAGACCGCCGCCGCGATCTCGACCGAGCTGGGCTGGTCCCCGCGCACCCCGCCCGTCGTCCGCGACGGGTTCTTCTGACCGGCGCCGAGCGACGGCCTGAGCGCCGACCTCAGTCCCCGCGGGCGTCGTAGCGCTCGCGCGCGGCGGACATCTCGGGGACCGAGGCCTCGAGCAGGTCCGCGAGGCCGCGCAGGCGCTCGGCGACCTTCCCACCGAGCGCGGTGAGCGAGTACTCGACGCGCGGTGGGATCGTGCTGTGCACCTCGCGGGTCACCAGGCCGTCCCGCTCGAGGGTCTGCAGGGTCTGGGACAGCATCCGCTCGCTCACACCGTCCACGCGGCGGCGCAGGGCGTTGAACCGGTACGCGCCCTCGCCGAGCGCGAGCAGGGCGAGGATGCCCCACTTGCTCCCGATCTCCTCCAGGGCCGTGCGCGAGGCGCAGTTGCGGGCGAACACCGAGGTCACGAGCTCGTCCGACGGTCCGCCGGCGGGTGCCGGCCCGGGGGCTCGGGAGGTCACGCGCCCAGGATATCGCGCCCACGGGAATGCAGCCGCTTCCGAATAGTTAGTACTAGCGGAGCCAATACCACCGCAGGAGGCGACAGGACATGACCACCTACGCAGTCACCGGAGCGACCGGGCACCTCGGCAGCCTGGCTATCGAGGCCCTGCTCGAACGGGGCGTCCCCGTCGGCGAGATCGTCGCGGTCGTCCGGGACCCGGAGAAGGCGGCGCCGCTCGCCGGCCGGGGCGTGCAGGTCCGGCGGGGCGACTACGCCGCTCCGGAGACGCTGCGGGCCGCGCTCGCCGGCGTCGACCGGCTGCTGCTCGTCTCCGGTAACGAGGTCGGGAAGCGGGTCGACCAGCACCGCAACGTGATCGACGCGGCGAAGGGGGCCGGTGTCGCGCTGATCGCGTACACGAGCATCACGCGTGCCGACACCACCGGCAGCCCGCTGGCGCCCGAGCACAAGGCCACCGAGGAACTGCTCGCCGCCTCGGGCGTGCCGCACACCCTGCTGCGCAACAACTGGTACGTCGAGAACTACACCGCCCAGCTCGCCGACTACCTGTCGCGCGGCGCGATCGTCGCCGCGGCCGGCGAGGGCCGGGTCGCCGGTGCCGCCCGCCGGGACTACGCCGAGGCGGCCGCGGTCGTGCTCACGGGCGAGGGGCACGCCGGGAAGGTCTACGAGCTCGCCGGCACGCCGTTCACCTTCAAGGAGCTCGCGGCCACGATCACGGAGGCCGGCGGCCGGGAGGTCGAGTACCGCCCGGTGAGCCCGGCCGAGCTGACCGGCGCCCTCACCGCCGCCGGGCTCGACGAGGGCACCGCCGGGTTCGTCGTGGCGCTCGACGAGAGCATCGCCCGCGGGGAGCTCGACATCGAGCGCACCGACCTGCCCGAGCTGCTCGGCCGCCCGCTCACCCCGGTGGCCGACGTGGTCCGCGCCGCGCTCTGAGAGGGGCACCGGGAGCGGCGCCGGGAGCGGCACCGCCCCGGCGGCCGGCTCAGGTCCGGTCGGCCGCCGGGAGCAGGATCCGTCGCCCGCGGACGGGGTTCGCGACCCGGATCCGGACGTGGTCCCACGGGTCCGGCCGGGCGTCGCCGGGGACCAGGACGAGCGGACCCGAGCCAGGCGTGCGGTGTCCGGGCGGGTCGAGCACCGCGCGCGCCCGCAGCCGCTCCCCGACGCGCCGATAGAAACGCAGCTGGCTGTGCCGGCCGAACAGGCCCCAGCCCGGTCCGAGGACCGGGCCGAGCCGCGGGTCGGCCTTCCAGCGCACGCTCGCCCGGAACTCCACCCGGCCCGTCGCGCGGTGCTTGGCCACCCGGTACAGCACCTGCCCGCGCTGCAGGTGGCCGTCGAGGGTCGCGTAGGCCCAGCCCCAGGTCCGCCAGCCGTCCTCGTCGGCCCGGTCGACCACCTCGGTGATCCGCACACCCATGAGGAACCGCAACGGGCCGAAGCGGCCGTCGAGGAGGATGTCCCGGCCGAGCAGCTCCGAGTCGCGCAGGTAGGCCGCGCGCAGCAGCTCGGGCGGGGTGAAGTCGTAGTCCCGCACGAGCGCGGTCGCCCGCTCCCAGATCCCGTCCGGGACCGGCTCGCCCGGCGGCTCGGTGCCCAGCTCGTGCACGTGCTCGTCGACCGTCCAGCCGCCCTCCGCCTCCGGGTCGTCCGTGACCGCGCGCTCGCGCAGGCCCTCGACGACGGCGAGCAGCACGCTCATCCGACGGCGAGGGCGGGACTCGGCGAGGTCGCGTCGTCGACCACGCCCTCGAGCAGGATCCGCAGCGCCTCTGCGGTGCCGACCTTCGGCTCCCAGCCCAGCTCCAGCCGGGCCCGTCCGGTGTCCATGACCGGCGTGCGCACCGCGACGTCGAACCATCCCGCGGACATCCCGAGCGCGTGCAGCCGGAACAGCACCTCGACGACGATCCGCGCCAGGTCCTGCGGCACCGGGACCGGACGGGCGCCGACCACGGCGGTGAGCTCGCGGGCGTCGAGCGCGTCGGCGGCGATGTTGAACGCGCCCCGCGAGCGCCGGTCGAGGATCGCGACGAACGCCCGGCCGAGGTCGTCCGCGTGCACGAACTGCAGCACGGTGCCGGTCGGCATCGGGAACAGCGGGATCCTCCCCCCGGCCAGCAGGCCGAACAGCGCGCGCGGCACGATCGGGCCGAGGAAGAGCCGGGACATCTCGCGCGCGGCCTCGCGCTGCACGACCAGGGTCGGCCGGACGCGCGCGACCGCGACGCCCGGGTTGTCCCGCTCGAAGGCGTCGAGCATCCGCTCGACGATCAGCTTGTCCCGGCTGTAGGCGGAGCGCGGCTGCCCCGTCACGGGCCAGCTCTCGTCCACCGGGGTGGTGGGGTCCTCCGGGCTCGAGGCGTAGGCCCCCAACGAGGACGCGAAGATCAGGTGACCGACGCCGGAGCGCCGGACCGCCCGCAGCAGCGCCGCGGTGCCGTCGACGTTCACGCGGCGCAGCGCCCCCTCGTCGCGCACCGGCTGGATGGCCCAGGCGAGGTGGACGACGGCGTCCGCGCCGGTGCAGAGCTCGGTGAGCCGCGCCTCGGCGTCCGCACGGGTGATGTCGAGTGCCTGCCACTCGACCCCGTCGTAGGGGGGTACGGGTGGCGGCGGGCGCCGGCAGACCGCGCGCACCCGCACGTCGGGCACCTCCTGCAGCACCCGCAACAGGCCGGTCCCCACGTTCCCCGACGCCCCGACCACCACCACGGTGGGCTCGGGCGTGCCTCGCTGCTCCGGCATCGTGCTCCTCCCGTCGACGTCGGGAGCATTACCGGTACGGGGCCGCTCAACCCCCGGGCATGCGGAGGGCCCCCGACCCGTGGTCGGAGGCCCTCCATTCGGTCCCGTTCTCCGGCGGTCCTTCTCCGGCCGCCGTTCCTCAGCCCGCCGCGACGGCCTTCTTCCGGGTGCGTCGCTTCGGCTTCGCCCCGGATTCCGCGGCCGGTTCCGGAGTGGTCACCGCGGCGGCCTCCTTCTCGGGTTCCGGTGCGGCCGACGAGGTCCCGCGATTCGCGTACGCCTCGAGTACGTTCGACGGGATACGCCCGCGCTCCGAGACCGGGAAGCCCGCCGCGACCGCCCACTCGCGAATGGCGGCGTTCTCCTCCCGGGTCTTGCCCGACGACGAGGGGACCCGCGCGTAGTTCCTGCGCCCGGCGCCGGACGAGGCCCGGCGGGCGGCGCCGACGAACGGGGCGAACGCCTCCCGCAGTTCCGAGGCGTGCTGCGCACTGAGGTCGATCTCGAATTCCTTGCCGTCCAGCGTGAACGTGACCGTTTCGTCCGCCCGGCCGCCGTCGAGGTCGTCCACCAGGGTGATATTCGTAACCTTCGCCATCGCTCACGTCCGATCGCCGTACTCGCGGGTCGGCCCGATTCTCCACGGAATCCACGGAAAGTCGAGCACGGTCACGCGGGAGTGGTGATTCGTGCACCGCGCGTGCCATTTCCGCGCCCGTTGTCGGGAGGTCCGCGCGGCCGCTGCGCCGAATCAGGCCGCGCGGAACTCCACGGGACGTTCCCGGGTCGCCTCGGCGAGGGCCGCACGGGTGCGCTCGGCGTCGTAGTCCTTGCCGTAGACCGGGGTGCCGGGCTGCTGGCGCCAGGACTCCTCGAGCGGCCCGGCGTCGACCGGGTCGAAGCCGAGCTCGTCGACGAGCGCGAACACGGTGTCCTTGCCCGGCCCGTCCGCCCCGGCGACCGGCAGCGCGATGCGGCCCTCGGCGCCGCGCGGCTTGCCGCCCTCGAGCAGGCGCTTCCACCAGATACCGTTGAACACCTTGTAGACCGGCGTGCCGAGGAGCCCGGCCACCCACACGCTCTCCGGGGTGCCCTCCTCGAGGGCCGCGATCCGCCCGTCGCGCTGCTGCGGGTAGTAGTTGTTCGTCTCGATGACGGGCGCCCCCGGCCTGGCCGAGGAGACGATGCCGGGCTCGAGGTCCGGGGTGTTCTTCTGCGGGATGCTCACGATCACGACGTCCGCGTCGACCGCCGCCTCGCGGGCCCACACCGGCGTCGCGCCGGTCTCCGCGGCCAGCTCCGCCAGGGTCTCCGGGGCCCGGGAGTTCGCCACCCGGACCTCGTGGCCCAGGGCGGTGAGCCGCCGGGTCAACGTGCCGCCGATGTATCCCGCACCGATGATTCCGATCCTCATGTCCGCGGCAACCGGTCCCGCCGGGGGCACCATTCCCTGAACGTGATCCACGTTACTGACGGCGAGGGGCCGAGTGTGCCGTGACGGGCTCGACCACGAGCTCGCGGAGCTCCGGCCGACTCCGAAACCGCACCGATCGATCGTGTTGGACTGCTTGTCGCATGCGCCCCGCTCGGAGGTGAGGCCGTGTGGTGCTAACCGCCGAGGGGCGGCGCGCGGACCCTCGGCCCGGTCCCGATGACCCGATGGGAGACGTCATGGGCCAGATGTACATGCAGAAGTTCGTGTATCGCGACGGCGCGACCAAGGAAGCCATCGACGCGGCGTGGGGCGAGGGGTTCAAGGCGGTGGCGCGCACCGGCAACTGGGGCGATGCCACGAAAGGCGTCCTGCACCAGCGCACCTACGGCACGTCGTGGGGCGGTTACGTCCTGATCGAGGTCGAGGACGCAGACGCCTTTGCCGCCTACCAGCTCTTCCACCTGCAGAACTACGCCCACGTCGTCCACGTCACCTACGAGCCGGTCTACGACATGGACAGGGCGTTCGCCGGCGCCGTCGACGCCGCTCGCTGAGCGGCGGCGCGCCGTCGTTCGTGAGCCGACATCCGGTGTGGCGCACGAACCGCTCTGGCGCGGCTCGTGCAGCCCTCACGCGGAGCAGCACGCGCTCGACCGACGATGATCACCGGGAGTGGAACGCCCTCCACGCTCACCGCGGGTTCCGCTCCACTCCCGGCGATCCCGCACGGTCGGCGCACCGCGTCGCCGTGATCACCGGGACCACTACAGCACTCCGGGGTAGGCGCCGCCGTCGATGAGCAGGCTCTGGCCCGTGACGAAGCCGGCCTGCGCGGAGCAGAGGAAGGCGCAGGCCGCGCCGAACTCGGCGGGTTCGCCGAAGCGGCGCGCCGGGATCGTCGCGCGCCCGTTCGCGGCCACCTCCTCCACGCTGACGCCCTGCTGCTCCGCCGTCCGCTGCTGGAGCGACGCGAGCCGGTCGGTCGCGAACGACCCGGGCAGCAGGAAGTTGATCGTCACGTTCGCGTGCGCCACGGACCGGGCGACGCCGGCGAGGAACCCGGTCAGTCCGGCCCGGGCGCCGCTGCTCAGGTCGAGGCCGGCCAGCGGCATCTTCACCGAGCCCGAGGTGATGTTGACGATCCGGCCGAAGCGCCGCTCCACCATCCCGTCGACCACGGCCTGGACCAACCGGATCGGCGTGGCCATGTTGGCGCGCACCCCGGCGAGCAGGGCCTCCTCGTCGACCTTCCGGAAGTCCCGCGCCGGCGGGCCGGCGTTGTTGTTCACCAGGATGTCCACCTGCGGCACCGCGGCCAGCAGCCGCTCCGGGCCCTCCGGAGCCCCCACGTCCACCCCCACCGGGACGACCTCCGCCCCGGTGGCGGCGGAGATCTCGGCGGCCGCCCGGTCGGCGGCGGCCTGCTCCCGCCCGTTGACGACGACGGTGCAGCCGGCCCGGGCCAGCTCCTCGGCGCACGCCCGGCCCAGCCCGCGGGTGGAGGCGCAGACGACGGCGGTGCGACCGGCGATCCCGAGGTCCATCAGACGGGCCGCCGCTTCGGGGTGGACCGGGCGACGAGCGCCGGGTCGCGGGTGACGGCCTCGCCGAGCACGTCGTCGATCGCGGCCAGGGCGTCGGCCGGGATGCGCACGCCCGCGGCCTTGACGTTCTCCTCCACCTGCTCGGGCCGGGAGGCCCCGACCAGCGCCGCGGCGACGTTGCGGTTCTGCAGCACCCACGCCACCGCGAGCTGGGCCATCGTCAGCCCGAGGTCGCCCGCGATCGGGCGCAGCTTCTGCACCCGGCCCAGGGTGTCGTCCGAGAGGAAGCGCTTGATCGCCTCGCCGCCGCCGCGCTCGTCGGTGGCCCGCGAGCCCTCCGGCCAGGCCTCGCCGGGCAGGTACTTCCCCGTCAGCACGCCCTGGGCGATCGGCGACCACACGATCTGCCCGAGCCCCAGCTCCTCGCAGGTGGGCACGACCTCGTCCTCGACGATCCGCCACAGCATCGAGTACTGCGGCTGGCTCGAGACCAGCGAGATCCCGAGGTCGACGGCCAGGGCGTGGGCCCGGCGGATCTGGTCGGCGGTCCACTCGCTGACGCCGATGTAGAGTGCCTTGCCCGCCCGCACGACGTCGGCGAACGCCTGCATCGTCTCCTCGAGCGGGGTGAACAGGTCGTAGCGGTGCGCCTGGTAGAGGTCGACGTAGTCGGTGCCGAGCCGGCGCAGGCTCCCGTCGATGCCCTCCAGGATGTGCTTGCGGGACAGGCCCTGGTCGTTCTTCCCGCGCGGCCCCACCGGCCAGTAGACCTTGGTGAAGATCTCCAGCGACTCGCGCCGCTCGCCCTTCAACGCGGCCCCCAGCACCTCCTCGGCCCGGCCGTTGGCGTAGACGTCGGCGGTGTCGAAGCTGGTGATCCCGTGGTCCAGGGCGGCGCGCACGCACTGCGTCGCGACGTCGTTCTCGACCTGGGAGCCGTGGGTGAGCCAGTTGCCGTAGGTGATCTCGGAGATCTGCAGGCCGGAACGGCCGAGGTGGCGGAAGTGCATGGCCCCCATCGTGCACCCGCCGAGGTTCGCCCTCGGCGGGTGAGGCCCGCCCGGGCGGCGGCGGCGACAGTCGCTCTCCCGACGACATCTCGAGGAGAGGCGGATCCATGGCGACCCTGACCGTCTGGAAGTTCGACGAACCGGGCGGCGCCCGGCGCGCGCTGGACGTGGTGGAACGGCTGCAGAAACAGGAGCTGCTGACGCTCGAGGACGCGGCCGTCGTGACGTGGCCGGCGGACCGCAAGAAGCCGAAGACCGAGCAGCTGCACAGCATGAAGGGCGCGGGCGCCCTCGGGGGCAGCTTCTGGGGTCTGCTGTTCGGGCTGCTGTTCTTCGTCCCGCTGCTCGGCATGGCGGTCGGTGCGGCGATGGGCGCCCTGGCCGGCTCGATGTCCGACGTCGGCATCGACGACCGGTTCATCAAGGAGGTCCGGGAGAAGGTCACGCCGGGCACGTCGGCGCTGTTCCTGATGACCTCGCGGGTGGTGCAGGACAAGGTGCTGGACGAGTTCCGCGGCACGCAGGCCGAGCTCATCTCGACGAACCTCTCCAAGGAGCAGGAGGAGAAGCTCCGGGAGGTCTTCGCCGAGGAGCACGAGACCGTCTGAGGCGAGGTGCTCGGCGTGGCCTCACCTCCCCGGGCACGGACCTGGGCGTACGAGGCGGTCCTGGCCGTGCTGTCGGACGACCTCAACGCCGAGCAGGGCACCGAACGGGCCCGCGCCGTGGCCGCCGCGGTGCTGGCCGAGGCCGGCGAGCCCGGTCTCACGGAGACGGTCGTGGTCCTCTCCTCGACCCTCGCCGAGGCGCTGGAGCGGATCGCCGCCGAGCGCGGCCTGCTCGCGGCCGACCTGGCCGAGATCTGGTTCGTGGACTGACGGGAGGCCGGGCATGGTTGCGACGGCGGAGGGTGCGCAGGAGGCAGCGCGGCCCGGCGCGCGGCGGCGCCTCGCCGCGGCGGCCGCCCTGCTGGCCGCGCTCGCGGCCATCGCGCTGGTGGTCGTGGCACTCCTGCAGAACCCGCTGCGGCTCGCCGCGGCGCCGCTGCTGGTCGGCGTGGCGGTCGCCGCGGGCTGGACCGCGCTCGTCCGGCGCGGGGCGTGGCGGATCGCGGCCTGCGCGGTCGCGCTGCTCGCCCTCGTCGGCGTGGTCCTGCTCGTGGTGACCGCCTCGGTGCTGCGCACCGTGGTGGTCGTCGTCCTCGTCCTGGTGGCGGCGGGCCTGGCCCGGGTCGCCCTGGGCCGCGACCTCGTCCCCGAGCCGTCGGGGCTGCGGCCCGTCCCGGCGGCCGGGCACGGGGTGCTGCTGATGAACCCGCGCTCGGGCGGCGGGAAGGTGGCGCGGTTCGGGCTGGAGGAGGAGTGCCTCCGGCGCGGCGTCACCCCGGTCGTCCTGGAGCCGGGTGACGACCTGCGGGCCCTCGCCGAGGCCGCCGTCGCCGAGGGCGCGGACGTCCTGGGGATGGCCGGGGGCGACGGGTCCCAGGCCCTGGTGGCCGACGTGGCCCGGCGGCACGACCTCCCGCTGGTCGTGGTGCCGGCGGGCACCCGCAACCACTTCGCGCTCGACCTCGGCCTGGACCGCGACGACGTGGTGGCCGCGCTCGACGCGTTCGGCGCGGCCCTGGAGCGGCGCATCGACCTGGCCGTGCTGGGCGACCGGGTGTTCGTCAACAACGCCTCGCTCGGCGTCTACGCGGGCGTGGTGCAGTCCGAGGGCTACCGCGACGCCAAGCTCGCGACGACCGCCCGTATGGCCCCCGACCTGCTCGGGCCCGGCGCCGAGGGCTCGCACCTGCGGTTCCGCGGCCCGGACGGCGCGGTCGGCGGCCCCGCGGCCATGGTCCTGGTCTCCAACGGCGACTACCGGCTGGACCGGCTCGACGGCTTCGGCACGCGGGCGCGGCTCGACGGCGGGGTGCTCGGCGTCGTCACCGTGCGGGTGGAGAAGGGCCGCGACGTCACCGAGATGCTGGCCGCGCAGGCCACCGGGCGGCTGCGCTCCTTCCACGGCTACCGGCAGTGGAGCGCGCCCGAGTTCGAGGTCGACTCCGACAAGCCCCTGGTCGAGGTGGGGGTCGACGGCGAGGCGCTGCGGCTCCCACCGCCGTTGCGGTTCCGGGTGCTGCCCGGGGCGCTGCGGGTGCGCGTCCCCGCCACCTCACCGGGCGCGGCGCCGGCGGCGGTCGCGCCGGCCGGCCCGGCGGAGGCGGTCGCCGGTCTGGTCCGGGTGCTGGGTGGGCACCCCGCGCAGAGGCGGACGGGCTGAACGTGAAGCTCCGCCGTTCGGCGTCGTCGGCTGCGTCCCCGGCCGCCCGGGAGCAGGGACCTTCGTCCCGTCGTGCCGGGCCGCACGCGGGGCGCCGGGCCGCCGCCGCCCGGTCCAGCATGGACCGCGGTCGCCGGTTCAGCAGCGTGCCGGCGCGCCGTCGGGGGTGACGCGTCCATGCCGTTCCTGCAACCCGTGCCCGAGGCGAAGATCCGGGTCCCTGCCCGCGTGCCACAGGCCGTCCGTCGGGCCGCGGTGCGCGCGGCGCTCGACCGGGTCGTCGACGTCGGTCTGGTGCGCGCGCCCGCGGGCTTCGGCAAGACGCTGGCCGTGGCGGACTGGGTGCGGACGAGCCCGGGGCCCGGGACCGCGTGGGTCCGCCTCGACGCCGAGGACGAGGACCCGGGCCGGCTCTGGTCCGCGGTGCTGGCCGCGCTCGCCCGCTGCCCCACGGTGCCGCCGTCGAGCCGGCTGCGGGAGACGCACGGGTGGCCCGCCGCGGGCGGGCCGGAGTTCCTGGCCGCGCTGACCGCCGCGCTCGACGCCCTGCCGCGGCCGCCGCGCCTGGTGCTCGACGACGTCGGCGAGCTGGCCGGGACCGCGAGCCTCCAGGGCCTGCGTACCTTCCTGCGTGACCGCCGTCCCGACCTGGCCGTGGTGCTGTGCGGGCGGAACGAGCCGCCGCTCGGCCTGGCCCGGCTGCGGGTGGCCCGGCGGCTGCGCGAGATCGGCCCGGACCTGCTGCGCTTCACCCCCGGCGAGGCCGAGGAGCTCCTCCGCGGCGTGGCGCCGAAACTGGGGCCGGCCGAGGTCACCGTGCTGCAGGCGCGCACCGCCGGCTGGCCCGTCGCCCTCCGCCTGGCCGCGACGGCCTGCGGCGATCCCTCCGACCCCGGGGCGGTGCACGCCTTCTCCGGCGAACACCCGCTCGTGGCGGACTACCTCGAGGGCGAGGTGCTCGCGGACCTCGACAGGACCGAGCTCGACCTGCTGCGCCGGGTCGGCGTCGTGAACCCGGTGCCCACCGGCCTCGCCGCGGTGCTCTCCGGGCGGGCCGACGCCGGCGGGGTGCTCGACGCGGTCGGCCGCCGGACGGGCCTGGTGCGTGCCCAGGGCCGTGACCGGGAGTTGCACCGGATGGAGCCGCTGCTGCGCGACCACCTGCTCGGGGAGCTGTACCGGTACGCGGCCGGGGCCCCGGCGCGGCTCGAGGCTGCCACGGCCCGGTGGTACGCGGCCGCCGGCCGGCCGGACGCCGCGGCCGAGCACGCGGCCCGCAGCGGTGACGCGCTCGTCGCGACCGAGATCCTGCGCGACGCCGGACCGTCGCTCCTGCTCTCGGGCCGCCACCGGCCGCTGCGCCGCGCGCTGGAGACCGCCGGCGAGGTCGCGCTGGCCCGCGAGCCGGGCCTGCTGGCGCTCGCCGCGCTGGCCCGGACCGCCGCCGGGGGACCGCCCGCCACCCGGGCGCCGCGGTGGCCCGAGGACCCGTCCGTCGAGCTGGCCGCGCTGCGGGCCGCGGCCGAGGAGCTCGGCGCGATCCCGGTCACCCCCGACCGCCACGATCCCGACGTGCTGCCCACCGAGCCGGGCGTGCGGGCGCTGGGCCTGCTCGCCCGGGCGCTCACGGCCGTGCGCGTGAACGATCCGGGCGCCGCACGTCCGCTGCTGGCCGAGGCGCTGGAGCTCGCCGACCGGCACGGCTTCGTGCACCTCGCGGTGCAGGCGCTGGCCCTGCGGGCGGTCGCGGCGACGGCAGGGGGCGACGCCGCGGAGGCGCGGCACGCGGGGGAGTCCGCGCTGGCCCGCGCGGAGCGGTCCGGGCTGCGGCACTCCGCCTGGGCGGCCGGGGCCGCAGCCGTCCTCGCGCACGCCGCCCTGCTGCGGGCCGAGCCCGCCGAGGCGCTGCGACTCGCCGAGGCCGGGCTCGACCACACCGGCCGCACCCCCGTCGAGCTCTGGTTCGGGCTCGCCGTGCTGCGGGCCGCGGCCGACGTCGACGGTGCGGGTGGGGCCCGCAGCGACCGCGCCCGCGGCCTCGACCGGCTGCAGCACGCCCGGGCGGAGCTGGGCGACGAGCCGCTCGATCCCCACGTGGCGGCCGTCGCGGCGCTGCTCGAGCACCGCGCGGCCCTCGACCTCGGGCATCCGACGGCGGCCCGCAGCGTGCACGGCTGGCTGGTCCAACGTGTGGGGGAGACCGCCGAGAGCGCGCTGCTGCGGGCGTGGACCGAGTTCGCCGCGGGCCGCGACGACCGGGCCCGCGCCGCGGCGCACCGGGCCCTGGTGGAGTGCGGGACGCCGCTGCTCGACGTCACCGAGGTCGAGGTGCGGCTGATCGAGGCGACCCTGGCTGCCGAGGCGGGGGAGCGGGCCCCGGCCCGTGAGGCCCTGGAACGGGCCCTGGCCCTGGCCGAGCCGCTGCAGGCGCTGCGCCCCTTCGCGAGGGCCCATCCCACGGTGCGCCGGCTGCTCGTGCAGCTGCACGGGGGCCCGGGTGCGGCCGGCTCCTTCGCCGGTGCCGCCCTGGCCGTGTCCGCGACCACCGAGGCCCCGGCCGCCGCGCTGAGCGAGCGTGAGCGGGCCGTCCTCGCGCTGCTGCCCTCCCTGCTCTCGCTCGAGGAGATCGGGGCCGACCTGTCCGTCTCGGTGAACACGGTGAAGACCCACGTGCGCTCGATCTACGGGAAGCTCGGCGTGAGCAGCCGCCGGACCGCCGTGCTCGCCGGTTACGAGCGCGGGCTGATCGCGCCGGCGCCCGCGCTCACCCCCCGCGGATGATCCCCGCGCCGGCGGAGCCGGACGCGGCAGGCGATCCGCGCCGGACGTCCGGCACGGGGGGACGAAGTCACACGGAGCGGGCGAGGCGCCACGGGCCCGGAGCGCCGACCGTAGGTGATCCACGGCTCGAGGAGGGAACCGTCATGAGTGACACGAGCACCCGCCCGCCGACGGCACCGTCGACGCGCGCCGCGGCCTGGTCCACCGGGTTCGCGATGTTCGCCGGCACGGTGCTGATCGTGGTCGGCATCTGCCAGGCGTTGGCCGGCATCGCCGCGCTGTTCCGCGACGAGGTCTACGTGGCCACGCCGAACTACATCTACTCCTTCGACGTCACCGCGTGGGGCTGGGTCCACCTCATCCTCGGCGCGGCGATCGCACTCACCGGGCTCGGGGTGATCCAGGGCCAGACCTGGGCCCGCGTCGTCGGCATCATGCTCGCCTCGCTGAGCATCATCGCCAACTTCCTGTTCATCCCGCACTACCCGATCTGGTCGCTGGTGATCATCGCGCTCGACATCGCCGTGATCTGGGCGCTG
>NZ_JBHSQK010000042.1:0-6083 GCF_042658055.1 Pseudonocardia lutea | reverse complement strand
TGCTCGTGGCCTGCGCGACCGCCTGGATCAGCAGCGGTGACGAGGCCCCGGCGACGCCGGGGTTGAGGTGGTGCTCGGCCAGCCAGTACCGCCGGTAGCCCTGCCGCTCGGCGTGCCGGGCCAGGTCGACGGTGTTGCGCAGCGCCTCCGCCACCGTCGAGCCCGCCGCGATCGGCGCCAGGTCCAGCACCGACAGCGGGACGTGGCCGTCGGGCGTGGGGGCGGGCAGGTCGGAGGGGGCGGGCATGCGGTGCTCCGGGAGGACGCAGGGTCGGGACGACGGGCGCGACCGCCGGGCCGGCAGGTTCGCCGGCGGGCGGACGTGGTGGTCGTCACCGACAGAGCGCGGCCCCGGTGCGGCAGAAGTCGACGTGCCGGCGCCGGGACCAGCTTCCCCGATTCCCGGTGCGCACGGCTCCCCCATCGATCCCGGCGGAAGCACCGGCACCCTCGGGGGTGCGGTTGCTGCGGCGTCGTCGAGCCGGGTCTCTCGGCCGCTCTGGATGGACGTCCCGCACTCAACCCGTCACCCGATCCGGTTGTCAAGACCGCGAACGCTCCGGTGTCACCGGCGCCACACTTGCCCTGACCAGCGGAAACGTCCGGACAACCGGTCGCGGGCGACCATCATGTGGGGCGGCGTGATCCTGCCCGGACTCGTCAGGTGCCGGGTCGGGCCGCCGCGTGGTCGCCCGCAGGGACCGCGCCGTCCTCGGCCGGCCGGCGCCGTCTCCGGTATCGGGTTCTTCCACGGCCCCGAGGGCTTCACCGCACGGATCGTGCTCTGACGCCGGAGTCGGTGCGCGACGGCCGGCCGGCGGCGGTCGGCCGGACCGCGCGCTCGAGGACCGACGTCACGGTCGTGGCGACCGGTCCGGGCACCAGGCGCCGGGCGAGCGAGGCGACCGGCCCGCCGACGGCCCGGACCACGGCGGTGACCGGACGGTGCACCTCCCACCAGGTGTAGGCACTTCCGCGCACGGTGATGCCCCCGATGCTGCCGTCGACGGTGTCGTTCCGCGTCAGCGGTGCGTCGAGGTTGTCCGGCGCGCCCGCGGGCTTCGGCTCCCCGGTGTCGTGCAGCGGGTGCCCGAACCGGCGCAGGAGCACGTCGACGGCGCGGGGCGCGACCGCCTGCGCCGTGAGCAGCGTCTTGGCCGAGCCGCCGATCACGAGGTCCCGCACCGGGTGCCCGGCCGCGTGCACGACGGCGTCGGCGACGACGCGGGCCGGATAGGCGGGCGGCGGCGCCGTCGGTTTCGTGCCGATCCTGGTCCGCGCGTTGTCGAACAGCGGGGTGTCGATCGTCGCCGGCAGGACCTGCGTGACGCTGACCGGGACGCCGTCGTGCTCGAGCTCGACCCGCAGGGACTCGAGGAAGCCGTCGATCCCGTGCTTCGAGGCGCAGTAGGCGGTCTGCAGCGGGATCGACCGTCTGGCCCCCATGGAGGACACCGCGATGAACGCCCCGCCCCGGCGGCGCAGGTGTGGCAGCGCCGCCTTGGCCCCGTGGACCTGCCCGAGCAGGTTGACCTGCACCACCCGGCACGATCTCGGCCACCAGGGACCGCAGGCCGGGTCCACCCCGCGCCGCCACCACGACGCGGGCGCCCTGCTCGGCGAACCGTAGGGCCGTGGCGCGGCCGATGCCGCTGGACGCGCCCATGACGACGACGACCTGCTGGGCGACGGGAGTGAGTTGCACTGTTCCTCTTCCGGGACGGGGGCGGGGGTCAGGCGATGAAGGAGGTCGCGCCGGGGCCGTGGCCCTCGCGCGCGGCGGCGCCCGTGGCCCGGCGGACCAGCCGCACGATCGCCCCGGGCACGTCGGACTGCGAGGCGTGGCCCGCGCCGAGCAGCGGGACGAAGCGGGAGCCGGCGATCAGGCAGAGGTAGCGCGGTGTCTGCCCGGCGGCGATCACGTCCGCGGTGCCCTGCGCGAGAACGACCGGGCAGTCGATGCGCTCTGTGCCGGTGGGGAGGTCGACGAGGATCGCCCACCACAGCATCCGCCAGAAGTCCTCGGACTCGGCGAACCCGGCCTTCAGGGCGCGGGCCTCGCGCTCACCTGCGCGCCACGGTGCGGCCCGCAGACCACTGAGCAGCACGGTCCGGCCGAGCACCGACCGCACCATCCCGTCGAGCCACGGTGCGGCGCCGCGGAGCGCCACCCGGGCGAGGCCCAGGGCGGCGCCCTGGTAGAGCCGCTCGGGCAGCACGTTCAGCCCGTTCGGGGCGATCGCGACGACCGAACGCGCCCGCCCGCGGCTCGCCAGCTCCAGCGCCAGCCGCGCGCCGAGGGAGTTGCCCAGGACGTGGACGCGGCGGATCCCGAGCTCGTCGAGATCGGCTTCGATCACGTCCACGATCGCGGCCACGGTGGGGCGACCGCGCAGGGCGGGCGACCGGCCGTGGCCGGGCAGGTCGGGGGCCAGGACGGCGTACCCGTCCTCGAGCCGGGGCCGTACCGCGACGAAGTCGTCGTGCGTGCTGCCGAGCCCGTGGAGCAGCAGCAACGGCTCGCCCGCGCCCCCGCGGTCCCAGGACAATCGGAGTGTCACGCGTGCGGGTACCCGGCCCCACGCCCCGACACCGGAGCGGACCTGACGAGTGGGTCACAGCGCCCGCCCGGCTGTGACCGGCGCCGGCGTCGTCGGGAGGTTGACCGCCGACGGGCGGGGAACGTCCCTGCCGACCGACGAGCACGAGGGAGGCGGAGATGGGCGAGGACCAGTTCACCCAGCAGGACCCGACCGAGCAGCACGCCGCGCCGGGCAGCGGCGACCGGACCGTCGAGTGGCCGGGCCGCACCGCCGACATGGACGTGCGGCCCGACCACGGCGAGGAGACCTACCGCGGCTCCGGGCGCCTCGAGGGGAAGCGGGCCGTGATCACCGGCGGCGACTCCGGGATCGGCCGCGCCGTCGCGATCGCCTTCGCCCGCGAGGGCGCCGACGTGCTGATCACCTACCTGGAGACGGAGAAGGACGACGCCGAGGAGACGGCGCGCTGGGTGCGCGAGGCGGGCCGGACGGCGGTCACGATGGCGACCGACCTGCGTGAGGAGCAGAACTGCCGGGAGGTCGTGCAGCGGGCGGTCGACGAGCTCGGCGGGATCGACGTGCTGGTGAGCAACGCCGCGTACCAGATGTCGCAGGACGGCGGCATCGACGACATCACCACCGAGCAGTTCGACCGCGTGATGAAGACCAACGTCTACGCGTTGTTCTGGCTGTCCAAGGCCGCGGTCCCGCACATGCCGCCCGGTTCCTCGGTCATCGCCACGACCTCGGTGCAGGCCTTCCAGCCCTCCCCGCACCTGCTCGACTACGCCACCTCGAAGGCGGCCATCGTCAACTTCATCAAGGGCCTGGGGCACAACCTGACCGACCGCGGGATCCGCGCCAACGCCGTTGCGCCCGGACCGGTGTGGACGCCGCTGATCCCGGCCACGATGGACGAGAAGAAGCTGGAGTCCTTCGGCGCCCAGGCGCCCCTGGGCCGCGCCGCGCAGCCCGCCGAGCTGGCCCCGTTCTACGTGTTCCTCGCCTCCCAGGAGTCCAGCTACATGACCTCGGAGGTCCTCGGCGTCACGGGCGGGTCGCCCATCACCTGAGGGCCGCGCCCGGTCTCCGCAGCCGAGCCGCGACCGCCTCGGTCAGCTCCGGCAGGCCGTCGCCGGTGCGGGCGGAGACCGGGACCGCGTCCGGGTGGAGGTGCCGGAGGGCCACGATGCGTCCCTCCGGCGCGAGGTCGATCTTGTTCAGGGCGAGCAGCTCGGGATGGTGGCCCGCGCCGATCTCGCGGAGGACGCCGCGGACCGTGGTGATCTGGTCGAGGACGTCGGGGGCCGAGGCGTCGGCGACGTGCAGGACGACGTCGGCGGCGGCGACCTCGTCGAGTGTCGAGCGGAAGGCGTTGACGAGCTGGTGGGGCAGGTGCCGGACGAAGCCGACGGTGTCGGTCAGGGTGCAGGTCGACCCGTCGGGCAGCTGGACGCGGCGCACCAGCGGGTCGAGGGTCGCGAACAGGGCGTCCTCGACGAGGGCCTCCGCTCCGGTCAGGCGGTTGAGCAACGAGGACTTGCCGGCGTTGGTGTAGCCGGTGAGGGCCACCGAGGGCACGGCGTTGCGCGCCCGCCTGTGCCGGGTGGTCTCGCGGCGCCGGGCGAGCTCGGCGATCTGGCCGCGCAGCGTGGCCATCCGCCGGCGGAGCCGGCGCCGCTGGGTCTCCAGACGTTGCTCGCCCGGGCCGCGCACGCCGATGCCTGCGCCGCCGGCCACCCGTCCGCCACCGACCCGGGACAGCCCCTGGGTCCCGCCCTGCAGCCTGGGTAGCTGGTAGGCCAGCTGCGCCAGTTCGACCTGTGCCTTGCCCTCGCTGGAGCGGGCGTGCTCGGCGAAGATGTCGAGGATGAGCGCCGTCCGGTCGGCCACCCGGACACCCACCCGGTCCTCCAGGTTGCGGATCTGGCCGGGGCCGAGGTCGCCGTCGACGACCACCAGGTCCGCGCCGACCGCGTCGACGAGTCGTGCCAGCTCGTCGACCTTGCCCGAGCCTGCATAGGTCGCCGGGTCGGGGCGTGTGCGGGTCTGGGTGAGCTCGCCGACCACGCGCAGCCCGTCGGTCTCGGCCAGGCGGGCGAGCTCGTGGAGCGACGATCCGGCAACCTCGTGCTTCGGCGTGGGCTCCCCGTCGTCACCCCGGTCACCGTCGGGGTCGTCGTGGCCGTCAGAGGCCTGTACCGACAGGAGGACCACCCGAGGGGGCTCGCTCCTGGTCGCCGGGTCGGGGCGGTCGGCGGTGTCGGTGGGGTGTCCCAGCAGCCATGTCCCGGGCATCGTTCTCCTCGCTCACATCATGTTCAGCACGACGACGACGAGGAAGAGCAGCACCGGCAGGCTGCCGCACAGCACGCCCAGTGCGGTGGCCGCGCCGATGGTGCATTCGCTGCGGCGCACGTCGGGCACCGCCCGGTCGACCTGGTCTCGCAGCCAGGCCAGGTTCTCCACGCTGTCGGGGTCCGGAGTGGTCATCGCGAGCGCGGGTCGTCGTCGGGTTGCTGCTCGCGCCCGGCGGCCTGGGCGGCGTGTTCGTAGGGCGAGGGCCGTCCGCCGGCGTGTGCCTCGGCGCGGAAGCGTTCGACCAGGTGCGGGTAGTGCAGCTCGAAGGCGGGTCGTTCGGAGCGGATCCGGGGCAGCTCGCTGAAGTTGTGCCGCGGCGGCGGGCAGGAGGTGGCCCACTCCAGGGAGTTCCCGAAACCCCACGGGTCGTCCACGGTGACCCGCCGCCCGTACCGGTAGCTGCGGAAGACGTTCCACAGGAACGGCAGGGTCGAGACGCCCAGCAGGAACGCCCCGGCCGACGAGACCATGTGCAGGGTGGCGAACTGGTCGGTGGGCAGATAGTCCACATACCGGCGNTGCAGTTTCCCGAGCCGCTCGTCGAGCAGCCGGCCGGTCATCTTCGGGAACCAGAAGTAGATCCCGGCGAACACCGAGAACACGATCGTGCCGAACAGCACGTAGTGGAAGTGCGCCACCACGAAGTAGGTGTCGTGGACGTGGAAGTCGATCGGCGGGGAGGCCAGCAGGATCCCGGTCAGCCCGCCGAACAGGAACGTGACCAGGAACCCGACGGCGAACAGCATCGGCGTCTCGAAGGTGAGCTTGCCCTTCCACATCGTGCCGATCCAGTTCACGAACTTGATGCCGGTGGGGATCGCGATCAGGAACGTGGTCAGCGAGAAGAAGGGCAGCAGGACCGCGCCGGTGGCGAACATGTGGTGCGCCCACACCGCCGAGGACAGGATGGTGATGGCGACGCTGGCGAAGACCATCCCCTTGTAGCCGAACAACGGCTTGCGGCTGAACACCGGGAAGATCTCGGTGACGATCCCGAAGAACGGCAGCGCCACGATGTAGACCTCGGGATGGCCGAAGAACCAGAACATGTGCTGCCACAGGATCGACCCGCCGTTGGCCGGGTCGAACACGTGCGCCCGCAGGTGGCGGTCGGCGAGCAGCCCGAACAGCGCCGCGGTCAGGATCGGGAAGGCGATCAGGATCAGGATCGAGGTGAAG
>NZ_JBHSQK010000041.1:92354-92666 GCF_042658055.1 Pseudonocardia lutea | reverse complement strand
TGCCCGTCCGCCTCCGCGGCCTGGCGCAGCGCGGTCCGGTGCGCGGCGATCCGGGCGGCGGCCGGCGGTTCCGGGACCGGCGGGAGCGGGTCGCCGGCGCCCACGCCGGTGCCCTCCAGTGCGGTGCGGGCGCGGAGCGTGGCCTCCGCGGCCTCGCGCAGGGCGGCCCTCCGCAGCGCGCACGCCGAGCCCTCGGCCAGCACCGACCGGCGGGCCTCGGCCACCCGCGCGACCGCGGCGGAGTCCGGCCCGGCCGTGCCCTCCGCGGCCTCCCGGGCGGTACGGCGGGCCTCGCGGTGCTGCTCGGCGGCC